>NZ_JBFBJT010000079.1:0-33634 GCF_040686175.1 Streptomyces sp. NPDC086077
GTAGCGGCGGTCGCCCGGCTCCAGCCGCCCCCCGCGTACGACGGACATCTCCAGCCCGTGTCCGGGCGTGGTGTCGCCGGGGCGCCGGGGCACGCTGACCGCGACCGGGATGTGGGCCAGCTCGTCGCAGGTGGCGACGACGACGCGGCGTTCGACCGCCTCGGGCGTCGTGGTGTCCAGCCGCAGCCGGGTCTGCACGGACTCGGTGTACCAGCCGTGCGGATCGGTGCGGGTGCAGCCGGCCGGGCACTGCTCGGCGTGCATGCCGTGCGCCCGGTCCGCCGGGGTGTCCCACGGGGGTGGCGTGATGCCGGCCGTGCCGTCCGGGGAGTCGGGGTCGAGCGCCCGGCGCACCTGCGCCCAGTACTCGGCCCACTGGCGGACGTCACCCCCGCAGGCACCGACGACGGCCAGGGCGACCGCGCGGGTGGGGTGCTGCCGGCCGGCCAGCGCGTCGCTGACGGTGGTCCTGCCGTACTTGGTGCGGGCCGCCAGCTGTTCGAGGGTCAGGTCCGCGGTGCTGCGCAGGTCGCGCAGCCAGTACGCGAACTCCCGCACCGGTGACCCGTCCCGGACGATCTCCCTCTGCGGACGTCCCATGGTTCGCAACTCCGCTCTGTTCCCACGGCGTTGCCATCGAGTCTTCCACACGGGCGGACGGCTCGTCCCGTCTCGCGCGTTTGCCCACCGGTCGTCCCGGTTTTCCGGAGATCGTCCGGCTCCTCGGGGAATCGTTGAGGCGCCCGGCCCGGCGTTGTTACACAGGATCCGCCCGGCCGGAACGCATCCGCATCGGCCGGTTCCTGCTCTTGTGCCGGGAGAGAAGATGCCCCAGTTGCCCAGGATGCCCCGCTCGGCGCGGCTGCCGGCCGACACGGTGCCGAGGATGGAGAAGTTCGGCCGCTTCGAGTTCGACCCCGCCGGCAGCGACATCGACGCCTCCGACGTGTGGGCCGAACTCCAGCAGCCCTTCCTGGAGTTCGCGCAGGCCGATCCGCACGGGTTCGCCCGCGCGCTCGCCGACGCCGTGCTGCCGGCCGGGGGGTTCGCGCTGTTCGGGGCGGCCCGCACGGTGTGGAACCTGCTCGGCTCCGACTTCACCAGCTCCGCCTACGACGCCGTACGGATGGGCGCGCTGGAGTTCTTCCGGGCGAACGGCGTGCCCGACAGCCGGCTCTCCGCGGACGACTGGCGGTTCTGGCAGCGGTACCGCGACGAGCCCTGGCTGGTCGGACGGCCGGTGCCGACGCCCGAGGAGGCCCGGGTCACCCCTCTCGCGCCGGGTGAGACGCGCCGGATCGCACGGATGACCGCGGCGCCGGAGTCCAACGTCCTGTACGTGCGCGCCGCGCCGGGCGGTGGGTTCGTGGCCGTCGTCGACGCGCCGGCCGGCGAGGGCGACCCGACCCGCAGCCAGTTCGACTGGTCGGCCGCCGAGACCCTGCACGGCCTCTACACACGCATCGGCGAGGCCTTCCAGACGCCGGTCCACTGGGTCGCCGACGAACTGCTGCCGTTCGTACCGCTGCCGCCGGCCCGACTCTGACGCCGGGAGCGCCCGCCGTACCGCTTCGGCGAGCAGGCCTCCGGAACAGCCGGAGCACACAGAGCACACAGAGCCACAGCACAGGTGAACCGTACGAGTACGAGGAGAGCAGGTAACCATGGCCAAGCCGCCGGTGGAGATAACGACCCAGGCGTCGATGGCGGAAGCCGCCGACGTCTTTCGCAGGGCGATGCGGGTGAGCTGGTGGAGTGAGCACATCACCGGCGCCGGAACGACCTTCGAGGAGCCCAGAGCGTCGGTCTTCGAGCAGTTGCACCAGGACAAGCCGGACTTCGCCGTGATGGCGCTGCTCGGCGGCCGGGGGGCGGAGATCCAGAAGTCCGCCGTCCACATGTACATGTGGGACCGGGGCGGGCACCGCGAGATCGCCCTCGGCGTCGGCCGCAACCTGGCGTCCTTCGGCCTCAAGGCGAACCGGAAGATCCGCCGGTTCGTCGACGACCTGTCGGACGTCGACCCGTCCCTGGAGCACACGGGGATCTGAGACCGGCCGAAAGGGGGGATACGCCCGGACGGTGGGCGCCCGGATCGCTCCGGGTGCCCAACGGCCGGCGCGCTCAGGCGGGCGCGAAGGCGTCCGCCGAGATGTCCCGTTCGAGCACCGAGCGGTGGAAGGTGTACACGCCGATGTCGGAGACCTTGACCAGCAGGCAGTACCGGTCGAGGGAGGCCACCGTCCGGGCCACCGCCGCGTGTTCACGGCGCAGGAAGTGCACCGCGGCCTGGTTCGCCACCGAACTCTGCCCGCACACGAGCACCACGGGCCGGCTCGACTCCGGGGGCGTGAACTTGGCGACCACGGCGTACTCCTGGTTCCCCCGGTCGAAGTAGTAGTGCTCGTCCCCGACCGTGATCGCCACGGAGTCGGGCCGGTCGCCGTACGGATGGATCGTCACCCCTGGCAGATGCGCGGCCAGATGACCGCCGGTGCGGGGATTGGCGCCCCCGACCGGCCCACCGACACAGAACTCCGTCCGGTCGCCGTTGCCGCCCCGCAGGTCGCCGGACTCCACCGTCACCGCGCAGCCCAGCCCGCTGAGCAGCACGGCCAGGTCGACCACGGCCCGCAGGTCCCGCTGCTGGACCGCGCCGGGCATGCCGTGCCGGCTGCCGGAGACGATGACGCACGGCTCGCCCGGCCGGACGCCGAAGAACCCGGCCATGCGGTTCAGGGCCCGGGTGCGGCGCCATCGCTCCCAGGCCGCGCCCAGGCCGACGCCGAGCAGACTGGTCAGCAGACCGACCGCGATGTTGCCGAGTACCGAGACCATCGTCCCCCTCACCGCCCCGCCGTTCCGTCGGCTGTGCTCCGCGCGTGGCGTTCAGCCCCGGTTCGTGCCCGGCCGGGCGGGTTCCGCGCCGCCGGGCCGCGGCTCCGGGTCGACGGAGTGGATCAGCGCCACGACGCGCTCCCGCACGGGTTCCGGCGCCGGTACCTTCCCGTCGTCCTGCGGCGCCGTCCCGTCCGGGCCGGCGCCGATGCGCGTGACGCGCCGGCCGCCGGAGATCTCCAGCTCCCTCGTCAGCTCGTCGACCGTGCCGGTGTCGCCCGCGTCGACCGCGGTCGCCAGTTCGGCGAGCAGCTCGCCGACCTCCTCCCAGGCCTCGGGCGGCAGCCGCCACTCCTGGACCGCGCGCAGCGCCCGCAGCGCCGCGCCCGCCGCCTCAGGGTCGATCAAGGCCGTCCGGGCCCCTGTGCTCATGCTGTTCTTCCTTTCCTCCGCCACCGGCCGGGCCTCAGCGCCCCGTGTGGACGTAGGGCGCCCACACGGCCGGTGCCTTCGCGTAGCCCGCCCGCAGTTCGCGGACGATCCCGTGCACGGCCCGGGCGGTGTCGGTGACGTCGAGGCCGCCGCCGTAGGCGCGCAGCGAGCGGTACAGACGTTCCGTCAGCCGGACCGACACCAGGTCGGGCGCCTCCCACAGGGCTCCGACCACCTGGGGGTAGCCGGCGGTCTGGAACGCCGACGTCAGATGGATGGCCTCGTCCGGGAGGCGTTCGGTGCGCGCGGTGTGACACGCCAGCAGTACGGCGAGCTGGGCGCGCGGCAGGTGCCGGCGCGACACGTCCAGCACACCGAGCGGCCCGTCGGCCAGCTCCAGCCGGCTTCGTGACGGGTCCTCGGGGTCGCTGACGCCGTGACAGGCGAAGTGCACGGTGGCCGCCGAGGACAGCGCGGCCAGCACCCGTTCGACCGTCGCCTCCCCGCCCTCCAGACGGCGCAGCCCGGTCAGGGTGCGGGCCATGGCGGCCACCTCGTCCAGGGACGCCCCCTCCCCGCCGTCCACGCCGGTCGGCCGGCGCACCGCCAGGTGGGGCCCGGCGCCGCCGCCCACCGCCGGGACCTGCCGGGCGTGGCGCAGCGCCCTGATGCTCGGCGTGTACGACGAGGCCACCCGGTCCAGCACCGACCGCCGGCCGGCGAGCGCCTCCTTGCGCTGGTAGCCGGCGGCGTGCAACGGCAGATGGGCCAGTGGCCCCGAAGCCGACCACCACAGCCGGGGCACCACGTCGCGGGGTGTGCCGTCGGGGATCGGCTCGGTGAGACCGGCCGATTCCAGCACCGGCTCCGCGATCGCGTCCCAGAGCCACTCCAGCACGCCGAACACGGTCTCGGCGGCCTCCGCCCGCCGGCCGCGCGGGGCGTCGAGGCCCACGGCGACGGCGGTGAGGAACCGGCGGGCGTGCTGTGCGACGAGTCCCTCGGTGATGTCGAGTCGTACCGTCCTGATCTCCTCGGCGGTGACGACCAGCGCGTCCGAGCGCAGCCGGTCCACGTTGACCAGGACGATCGGCCCCTCGGCGGCCTCGGCCCGCATGTCCGCGGCGGCCGGCGGCAGGAGGAAGTCCGCGAACCCGTGGAGCTTGCGGATCTGTTCGAGCAGTTGCCGCCACTCCTCCGTCGCCGCGTGCTGCGCGCCGATCCGCCCGGCGTCGTCCGGCCCGGACGCGGCCCGGGTCTCCGACTCCCGCAGCCGCTGTCCGAGTTCGGTGAACGCGCGGGCCGCCTCTGGGTGGGCCGCGGCCAGGTCGGAGACGTCGGTACGCGCCTGGATGTCCTGGCCCATCAGCACCGCCCGGCCCTGCTCCAGCAGCGCCGCCGCCCGCTCCGTGCGGCCCGCGGCGAGCGCCACCGCACAGGCGGTGCGCGCCAGGCTCGTACCGGCCGGCTGGTCGGGGAGGTCGGCGGCGCGGCGGGCGCCGGCCGGCGCGGGGTAGCGGCGGCCGAGCAGCGCGGAGCGCAGGACGGCCTGTCGGTCGTCCCGGTGCAGCGCCTGCGAGGCGATCTGCGGCAGCATCTCCAGCGCGACCCCGGCCGCGTCCGTCGCACGGGCCCAGTCGCGGCGCTCCAGCGCGCTGTTCAGCGCGGTGCGCGCGTTCTCGAACCGTGCCAGGGGCGGCAGTGTCCGCTCGGCCTCCGGGTCCCACACCGAGGGTCGTTCCCCGCCGTACGGGTCGCCGACCACGTCGTCGTCGGCGACCCGTACCAGTTCCCGGACCTGGGCCAGCGCGGGGCGCAACTGCTCGCGCAGGGCGGCTAGTTCGGGCCCCCACTCCGGTGCCCGCGGCAGGTCCTCCAGTGCCCGGCCCGCCACCTCCGTGATCCGCAGCGCCTCCTGCGTGCCCTCCGGGTCGCGGCGCATCGCGGAGACGGACGCCAGCGCCTGGGCGTAGGGAATGGCACAACCCAGCCAGCTGGTGGAGCCCTCCGGGACCCGGCCGGCCGCCCAGCGCAGCGCGTCGCAGGCCCGGCCGACCGTCGCCACGTCGTGGTGCAGGAAGCCGTAGGCCTGACGGTGCATCTCCACCGCCACCAGCAGTTCGAGATAGCGGGCACAGGTGGGCGGCACCTTGGCGAGTTGTTCGTCGCCGCAGCGTACGGCCGCCGCGAGAACCTCGGGATCGGAGTCGAAGGGGTACCGGGCGGCGATCACGTGCACCAGCACCGAGGCGACCCAGGCGCGACGGCCGTCGGTCAGCGGTCCGGCGAGCAGCTCCCGCAGCTCCACCTCGGCGAGTGCCAGCCGGCGCGGGTCGGTGGCGCCCGCCCCGTGCAGCGCGCGCCTGACGGCCGCGGCCTGCGGAGGCAGTTCGGCGATGTCCTCGACGGTGGCCGGCACCTCGGGCCCGGCGTCCACCGGGGGACCGGGCGGCCACTCGGCGACGGGCGGGGCGGTGGGCGGGGTGAAGTGGCCCGGCGTGGTGGGAGGAGGACCGCCCAGGTGCGCGGCGAAGTCCGCCGGTCCGGGGCCCGGCGAGCGACGGCCGGGACGCTCCGGCGGCGCGTACATCCGCACCGGCGGCACCTGGACCCCGCGCAGCAGCGGTTCCATCAACGGGCGTGCCATGCGCACCAGTGCGGCCCCGTTGAACGGCATCACGCGCATCATCCGCGCCAGTTCGGCGCAGGCCGCGCGCTTCTGCTCGATGTGCGGGAGCAGGGGGTGGAGCGGGGGCAGGTCCCGCTGGAGCGCGGCCCAGAGTTCGTCGGAGCGCTGTACGTCCGCGCGGGACCAGGTGAGGAAGGCCCGGACCGTGAGCAGCGAGGCCATGTTGGCGGCGTAGACACCCATGTCGTCCGGCGGGGCGTGGACCCGGAACTCCTCCAGCTGCCCGATGGCCTCCTCGACCGTCTCCTCGTCCATGGTGCGGAACAGGGACGCGGTGAGTGCGAGCGAGAAGAACAGGTGTGCCGCGGCACGGTCGCCGCCCTGCTCGTGGGTGCCGTGTGTGCGGGCGTGCTCGACCGCCCGCAAGGACATCCGGCCGGCCCGTAACGCGCGTTCGACGACCTCGTCGTCGAGCGGCCGCGAGCGGTACCGGGTCAGCGAGGCGTGGACGGCGGTACGGCACACCACGTCCGCCTCCACGTGGTCCGGGCCCACCGCCTCGAACGCGGCGTACGCCCAGCGCTCGGCGTCGACCAGGGACGCCTCGTCGCCCGACTCGTGCCGGAACGCCGCGGCCTGCGCGAGCCGTGCCAGCAGGCTGGGGCGGACCAGGTCGTCCGCGGGCAGCTCGGCGGCCAGCCGCGCCGCGTGCCGCTCCGAGGGCCGGGGCGGTTCGAAGTGCCGAGGCAGCGGCTCCTCCAGCCAGGTCGCCGCGACCCGCACCGGATCGTCGGGCGCCCGGTCCTGGGTCTGGGCTGCCAGGTGGAGATGGACGTCGTCCGACAACCGGTGGTCGCCGAACCGCTGCGCTAGGGTCCGCTCCGCCAGCCACAGGTGCAACACCCAGCGCGAGCGCTGCGGATGGTCCCGCGCGCCGATGTCGAGGGCGTACTCGGTCAGCGCCGCGGCGGCCAGGGCACAGGGCCGGCCGCCCTCGCTCCAGGAGGCGCGCAACAGCCCCGCCGCGGGCCGCAGCCAGCCGGACGGGTCCTCGCCGGCCTCGGCCACATACCGCTCGACGGCCGGGTTCCACGCCGCGTCGCAGCGCACCAGCATGACGTCCACAGCAGTTCGCAGATCTGACACGCCGCCAGTCTCCCGCCGTACGGCCCGGATCGGGAGCCGTCCGGAAATCTCCGGAAAACCCGCTAGGGAACTTCTTCGAGCGCACGCCGGCATGCCGCGCGCGTCGGTGACTGGAGACGTGCCCGAGCACGGCATCCCTGCCTGTCCGGACGTCCGGGAGCGGGGGATGCCGTGCGGGTGCCTCCAGATCCGCAGTAGTGGAGTTCTACAGGTCGGGCGGCGCCCGCCCGCCTTCCGTCGCCGCCGTCGCCGCGCCGGGCGAGGCGAGCAGCCCGGCCAGGGCCGACTCCGGCGCGGGGGCGGGCAGGGCCGGGGCGTACGACGTCCCGATGCCACCGGCCGAGCAGTCGGCGTCGGCATGCTCGACGTGACCGGGGACGCCGTCCTCGGTGGCGTGGGCGCAGTCCGGTTCGGGCGCGTGGGCGCAGGGCGTGTGCCAGGGTGGCGACGCGTCGGCGTGCCCCGACGGCGCGGTGCGCGACGACGCGTCGGTGGGTCCGGACAATGCCGTGCGCGACGGCACGTCGGTGTGGGCGGACGGCGCGGGTCGGTCCGACTAGTCGGCGTGCGTGACCGGCGTGCGCGAGCCGGCGGCGGTCGCGTTGCCGGGCGCCAGTCCGTGCATGGCCGGCGAACCGGCCAGCACGACCAGCATCAGCAGCAGCACACCGCGCCCGGCGGGGCGACGACTGCGGGGCTGCGCGGCACTGCTCACGACGCTCACCCTAGGCAGCACGCCAGCACGCCAGCACGCCGGCCCCCCCCTCCCCCGGACATCCGCGCCCGGCTGACCGAAGCCATTCACGAACCCGCAACCCTCCTCGCGTATCGTCGGCCGAAGTCGGGCGGTCAGTGGGCCGCCGTCGAAGGAGTGGCCTTGAGCGAGCCGTCGAACACCGCCCGGACGCCGGACGAGCTGGACCGCCGGCTGGGCGTGCCGGACGCCGTGGTGATCGGGCTGGGCTCGATGATCGGCGCCGGGATCTTCGCCGCGCTCGCCCCCGCCGCGCAGGCCGCGGGCTCCGGGCTGCTGCTCGGCCTCGCCCTGGCCGCGGTCGTCGCCTACTGCAACGCCACCTCCTCGGCCCGCCTCGCCGCCCGCTACCCCGCCTCGGGCGGCACCTACGTCTACGGCCGTGAGCGGCTCGGCGACTTCTGGGGCTACCTGGCCGGATGGGCCTTCGTGGTCGGCAAGACCGCCTCGTGCGCGGCGATGGCCCTGACGGTCGGCGCGTACGTCTGGCCGGGGCAGGCGCACGCGGTGGCGGTCGCGGCGGTCGTGGCGCTCACCGCCGTGAACTACGCGGGCGTGCAGAAGTCCGCCTGGCTGACCCGCGTGATCGTCGCCGTGGCGCTGGCGGTGCTGGCCGCGGTCGTGGTGGCCGCCCTCACCTCCGGCGCGGCGGACGCTGCCCGGCTGGGCCTCGGCGACGACGCGACCTTCGGCGGCGTGCTCCAGGCGGCGGGCCTGTTGTTCTTCGCCTTCGCCGGGTACGCCCGGATCGCCACCCTCGGGGAGGAGGTCCGGGACCCGGGGCGCACGATCCCCCGTGCCGTCCCGCTCGCGCTCGGCATCACCCTGGCCGTCTACGCCTTGGTCGCCGTCGCGGCCCTGGCCGTCCTCGGCCCGGCCGGCCTCGCGCAGGCGGCCGCCCCGCTGTCGGACGCGGCCCGGGCGGCCGGTGCGGGCTGGCTGGCGCCGGTGGTCCGGGCCGGCGCCGCGGTGGCCGCGCTCGGCTCGCTGCTGGCGCTGATCCTCGGGGTCTCGCGCACCACCCTCGCGATGGCCCGGGACCGGCACCTGCCGCACGCCCTCGCCACGGTCCATCCGAGGTTCAAGGTGCCGCACCGCGCCGAACTCGCCGTCGGAGCGGTGGTCGCGGTGGTCGCGGCGACCGCGGACGTACGCGGCGCGATCGGGTTCTCCTCGTTCGGCGTCCTGGCGTACTACGCCGTCGCCAACGCGTCGGCCTGGACCCTCGCCCCGGACGAGGGCCGTCCCCACCCCGCCGTCCCCGTTGCCGGGCTGGCCGGTTGTCTCGTGCTGGCGTTCGCCCTGCCGCTCTCCTCGGTGATCTCCGGAGCCGCGGTGCTGGCCGTGGGAGCGGCGGCGTACGCGGTGCGCGGGGCGATCCGGCCGGGCACCACCTGAGGAAACTCCCGTCGGCGCCGGGTCACCCGGCCCGGCGGCCCCGCCTCGTGAAATGGGGCGTTCATTCGAGACCTTGACCACAATTGCGCAGGTCGTCGCCACTCGGGGTACCCGATACGAAACGGCAGCTCAGCCAACAGTTGTCGTTTGACAACTATGCCGCGAGGCAAGAAAGTAACCGTGTCGTGACGGGGCACGGGGAAGGGTCAGGAATGTGTTCCGGTGAACGGAGGGTGCCCGGCGGCGGGCGCCGGCGCGACAGGGCGCGGAAGTCTTCGGCGGTCCGGCGGGTTCAGGCGGTCCGGCCGCGGGGGATGTCCGCGTCCTCGTCGTGTATCCGCGCCGAGGCCGCGTCGCAGAACGCCTCCAGCCCCTGCACCAGCGCGACCCGGTGGGCGGCGGGCATCTGGTCCAGTACCGACTGCAACGCCCGTTCCCTGCGCGCGCGCAGATCGGACAGGAAGGCACGTCCCCGGCCGCTGAGATACAGCCGTACCTCGCGCCGGTCGGCCGGGCTCACCACCCGCTCGACGAACCCGGCCGCCTGCAGCCGGTCGCACAGGCGGCTGGTGGACGGCGGTGTGGAGGCCAGCGAGTCGGCGAGGGTGCGCAGGTTGATGCCCTCGTGGTGTTCGAGGATGAGCATCACGCGCAGCTGGGAGGCGGACGCGGGCGCGGTGGACGCCCGGCCCCACAGGACCTCCAGCAACTCCGCGGCCGTGGCGGTCACGCGCGCGGCGACCTCGTTCGGCTCGGGGCGGGGGCGGAAGGCAGTCACAGGCACACTCTCGCAGGCACGGGGATTGCCCGTCAGCGTACTAGGCGCGGCAGCCGGCCGGAGATGCCCTGGACGACCGACGCGGGCGGTCCGGGCGGCTTCGGCGGCCGCGTGAGGCCCGTAGGCGTTCGGCGAAGGATTGGTGTGTTGAACATCGTGAACAGATTTGTGGCCGCTGAGCGCGCGTTGCGCACGGCGGCACCCCATGAGTTGCTCGACGCTGTCCGCCGCGTACTGGTCGAGCAGTACGCGGCGGAGTCCGTCGAGCTCTACATGGCCGACTACGGCCTGACCGTGCTGCAGCCGGTCTCCGTGCTGCCGCACACACTGGAGCCGGTGTCGGTCCACAACAGCCCCGCGGGCCGGGCCTTCGGGGCCCAGGAGCCCTTCCTGGAGGACGCGCGGGACGGCGTGGTCCGCGCGCATCTGCCGGTCACCGTCCGCGGCGACCGGCTCGGCGTGCTGTCGGTGACGCTGCCCGACGACGAGCAGGTGAAGGAGAGCCTGGGCGAGCTGACGGAGATCGCGGAGGTGCTCGGGCACGAGGTGGTCGTGGCCGAGCGGGACACCGACGTCTATCTCCAGGCCCGCCGCAGGGACCGGCTCACGCTCGCCGCCGAGATGCAGTGGCATCTGCTGCCCGGACGCTCCTGCGCCCGGCGCGAGTACGAGCTGGGGGCCCAACTGGAACCGGCGTACGCCATCTTCGGGGACAACTTCGACTGGTCCGCGACGGCCGACCGGCTGACGCTGTACGTCACCAACGGCATGGGCGAGGGCATAGAGGCCTCCCTGCTGACGAACCTCGCGATCAACGCGCTGCGCAACGCGCGACGGGCCGGCATCCCCATCGCCGACCAGGCCGCGCTCGCCGACCAGGCGGTCTACGCCCACTACCGGGGCCGCAGTTATCTCTCGGTGCTGATGCTCGACTTCGAGCTCGCCACCGGGCGCGCCCGGGCGGTGGACGCCGGCTCCCCGCAGCTGCTGCGGATGCGCGGCGGCACGGTCGAACGAGTCACCTTCGAGGCCCAGCTTCCGCTGGGCATGTTCGAGGAGACCGACTACGTGGCGCAGGAGTTCCAGGCCGAGCCCGGTGACCGTCTCGTCTTCGTGAGCGACGGGGTCTACGACGTGGCCTCGCCGGGCGGAGAGGTGTACGGGGACGCCGCGCTCGCGCGGGCGATCCTGGCCACCCGTCTGCTTCCCGCGGCCGAGGTGCCGCGCGCCATCCTCCACGAGCTGACCGGCCATCGCGGCCGGCCGGCCCCGGACGACGACGCCCTCGTGGTGTGTCTGGACTGGCACGGAGATGACCAGGGGCACACGAAGGCACCGCCCGGGTAAGGGGATCGCGTGTTGTTCGCGCCGCGCCCCCGGGGCTAATGTTTGTCATACGGCAATTAACGGCTGAAGTCGGGCCGCTCGCCAGGCCGCAGGAGCCTGTGGAGAAGGAGACGATGCAGGTGCAGGAGCACGACGCGGCGGACGAGTCGGCCGCGCGGCAGGTAGCCGCCTTCCTCGACCGTTCCCGGGAACAGATCGCCCAGCGCTGGGCCGACGCCGCCCTGTTCCGTACGGTCTTCACTGTCTCGCGCGACGAGGCGGTGGAGGCCGGCAAGGCCGTGGTCGACGCCCTGTCCGCGGTCGCCGGATCCGGCCGGCTGGAGGACATCGCGGCGCCCGGCTTCGAAGGCGTGCGCGACCAACTGGGGCGGATGGCCTCCTCCCGGGCCCGTACCGGACTGACCCCGGCGCAGATCGCCGAGGAGGTGGCCGCCTTGCGCGAACCGGTGGTCGCCCTGCTGCGCGAGGGCTTCGCCGACCCGGCCGATCGGCAGGCGGACGGCGCCGTGCTGGCGCTGACCGTGCTGATGGGCACGCTGCGGCTGGTGGTGATGGAGCGGGCGCTCAGCGCGGGCGAGGAGCTGATCGAACGCCAGCGGCAGCAGCTGCTGGAAGTGGCCACTCCGGTGGTCAAGTTGTGGGAGGGGACCGTCGCCGTGCCGCTGATCGGCACGCTGGACAGCGCGCGCAGCCAGGTCGTGATGGAGAACCTGCTGGACGCGATCGTCGCCCAGCGCGCCCGGTTCGCCATCCTCGACATCACCGGTGTGCCCACCGTCGACTCGCTGGTCGCCCAGCACCTGATGAAGACGGTGGCCGCCGCCCGGCTGATGGGCGCCGAGTGCATCGTCTCCGGCATCCGGCCCGCCATCGCGCAGACCATCGTCCACCTGGGTATCGACCTCGGCTCCGTGCTCACCCGTGCCACCCTGGCCGACGCGCTGGCCCACGCCATCGCCCAGCAGGACGCCGAGGTCTCGGCCCGCGCGGCGGCGGGAGCGAGCCCGCAGTGAGTGCCCTCGCCGACCCGGCGGCCCCGGTGCCCGTACTGACACTGGGGGATGTCCTGCTCGTCAGTCTCCAGGGCGAGTTGCACGACGGCATGGCCGAGCAGCTCCAGCAGGACATCACCCGGCGCATCGCGGGCAGCGGGGTGACCGGGGTGGTCATCGACATCTCCGGCGTGGACATGGTGGACTCCTTCCTCGGCCGCGTCCTCGCCGAGATCGCCTCCAGCGCCGGTCTGCTGGCCGCCCGTACGGTGCTGGCCGGTATGCGGCCCGCCGTGGCGATCACCCTGGTCGAACTGGGGCTCACGCTGCCCGGTCTGGTCACCGCCCTGGACACCGAGCGCGCGCTGGAACTCCTCGGCCACTCGGCGAGCGGAGGACGCACATGACGCCGACCTCCCGCCAGGCCGCCACGACCACCCTGCAGATCGGATCGGACGCCGATCTGGCCTGGGTGCGGCAGCAGGTGCGACAGGTCGGGTCCGAACTCGGCTTCGGACTGGTGCAGTTGACCAAACTGGTCACCGCGGCCAGCGAACTGGCCCGCAACACCCTTGTCCACGGCGGCGGAGGACATGTGGAGATCACCCCGCTGGACAACGGCCAGGACCGCGGGCTGCGGCTGTCGTTCGTAGACGCCGGTCCCGGCATCCGGGACGTCGAGAGTGCCATGACCGACGGCTACACCACCGGCGGCGGTCTGGGCCTCGGCCTCAGCGGGGCCAAACGCCTCGTCCACGAACTGGCCATCGACACCGAGCCCGGACGCGGCACCACCGTCACCGTCGTCGCCTGGAGCTCCGTACTCCCCACCGCCCGGCCGGGGATCGTATGAGCAGGGTGTGGGACATCCCCGTGCACGACTCCACCCGGGTCCGGGACGTCCGGGTCGCCGCCGAGGCGGCCGGCGCCCGGGCCGGGCTCGACACGCACCGCATCGCGGTGGCCTCCCTCGTGGCCACCGAACTCGCCACGAACCTCGTCAAGCACGCGGACGGCGGCCGTATCGTGATCAACCTCGTCGAACGCCCCGCCGCGGACCGGCCCGTGCCCTCGGTGCAGCTCGTCTCCCTCGACCACGGGCCCGGCATCACCGACGTCGAGGCCGCGCTGCGCGACGGCCACACCACCGCCACCACCTCCCTCGGCGCGGGCCTCGGCACGTGCCGGCGGATATCCAGTGACTTCGACCTCCACAGCGTCCGCGGCCGGGGCACCGTGGCGATCGCCCGCATCGACAGGACGCCCGCGGCCCGGCACGCGGTGCCCGAGTCCGGCCCGCGCGTGGGCGGTGTCAACATCTCCCTCGCGCAGGCCGAGTACTCCGGCGACGCCTGGAGCTGGGTCCGCAACCGGAAGCTGCTGACGCTGATGCTCGCCGACGGGCTCGGCCACGGTGCCAAGGCCGCCCAGGCCTCCGGCGCCGCCGTCGAGGAGCTGCGCCGCTCGGAGCATCTGCCGCCCGTGGAGATCCTTCGGCACCTCAACACCGCGCTGCGGCCCACCCGGGGCGCCGCCGTCGCCATAGCCCAGCTGGACCTGGACACCGACCAGCTCCGCTTCGCCGGCATCGGCAACATCGGCGCCCGTCTGTACACCGGCGGCGACTGGCAGGCGCTGGTCTCCCACCCCGGCATCGTCGGCTCGCACTTCCCGACCACCGTCCCCCAGCGGCAGCTGGCCTGGCGGCCCGACAGCATGCTCGTCCTGCACAGCGACGGACTGCCCAGCCGCTGGACCCCGCCCGGCGACCCCGGCCTTGCGCGCCACGATCCCGCGGTGGTGGCCGCCGCCATCCTGCGCGATGCCAGCAGCGCCGCCCGCCCCGTACGCGACGACACCAGTGTGGCCGTACTGGCCCCCGACAGCCGGACCCGCGCCCATGACCGCCGCTCCTGACACCTGGACCATCAGCTCGGCGGCCGACGCCGCCCGGGCCCGCAGCGCCGTGGCCCGGCTCACCGAGCACGCCCCGGCCCTGGACCGCGCACGCTTCCTGACCGACCTCACCGCCCAGCTGCGGCTCTGCCTCGACGAGGGCGGCGCGGAACTCGTCCTCAGCACCCGGCACGCCGACCGGCTCCAGGTCGACGTGCACCCCACCGGCCGGCCCACGCACCGGCTCACCCTGACCTGCCCCCAACGCCCCGGAGGGAAGGCCACCGACGGCGCGGACCTCGCCGACGCGCTGCTCACGGCCGACGAGGACGCGGGCGAGCTGGTGGACCAACTGGACGGAGTCCGCGAGGAGCTGGAGGACCTCCAGTGCAAGCTGGCCGGACTCCGCCGCCAGCAGGGCGCCCTCCAGGAGAAGCTGGACGAGAAGGAAGCCCTGGTCCGCTTCCATCGCGAGGAACTGCACGAGACCAACCAGGGCGTGCTGGCCCTGCACGCCGAACTGGACGCCGCCGCCCTCGCCCAGCGGGAACTGCTGGACGCCGAACGGGCCGCGCGCGCCGAGGCAGAGAGCGCGCGCCGGCTGCTGACGTTCCTCGCGAACGCCAGCGCCGTCGTGACCGCCTCGCTCGACCACGACGCCATCCTGCGCCGGCTGCCCGAGCTCCTGGTCCCCGAGTACGCCCTCGACGTCGACATCTGGCTCTTCGACGACGAGGAGGTGCCGAGGGGCGGTACGCGCCCCGCCGCCGCGGTGACCGCCGCCCGCACCGGCCGCCCCCAGCACGCCGCGGGACACCCCGGCGGCCTGCCCGGCGTGGACGATCTGCCCGCCTCCGTGCTGGCCCCGGACCGGCCGCTGCTGTGCATCCCGCTCACCGCGCACCGCATGCTGGGTGTGCTGACGCTGACCGCGCCCGGCTCCCGCTTCGACCCGGACACCTCCGTGATGCTGGTCGAACTCGCCCGACGGATCGGCACCGCGCTGGACCACGCCCGCCGCTACGAACAGCACCGCGACATCGCCGAGGCCCTGCAACGCGCCCAGCTCACCGACCTCCCCGAGGTCGAGGGCCTCACCCTGGCCGCCCGCTATCTGCCCGCCACGCGCGGCCTCAACATCGGCGGCGACTGGTACGACGCCTTCCCGCAGCCCGACGGAAGCCTGCTCGCGGTGATAGGAGACGTCACGGGGCACGGACTGCGCGCGGCCGTCATGATGGGCCAGTTGCGCACCGCCCTGCGCGCGTACGCCGTCGAGGGCGACGGCCCCGCCCGGATCCTCACGCGGCTGCACCACATGCTCCGCCACCAGCAGCCCGACCTGTACGCCACGGCGGTCGTCGCCCGCTTCCGGCCCGGCGACCCGGCCCTCGTCTGGGCGTCCGCCGGGCATCCGCCCCTCGTGGTGCGCGAACCCGGCGGCGGAGTACGGGTTTTGGACGCCAAGCCGGGGATCATGCTGGGCGTCCCCATCCCGTACGAGTACCAGGAGCACTCCGTCGACCTGCCGCGCGGCTCGACGCTCGCGCTGTACACCGACGGCCTGGTCGAGCGGCGGGCCCTGGGCATCGACCCCGGCATCGACCGGCTCACCGCGACGCTGGCCGGGCTCAGCGGGACGGAGCTGGAGCGCGACCTGGACGCCTCAGCCGAGTCCCTGCTCACACCGATGCTGCACGACTCCGAACGCGACGACGACGTCTGCATGCTGCTGTGCCACACCACCCGCACGCCGTCCCCGGTGGTGCCGCCCGTGCCGTCCCCGAGAGCGGACCGGGGAGCCGTCCACGCCGACGCCACGGGCCGGTCACTGCCGGGTTAGGCCCTGTCGTCGAAGCCACCCGTCCGCCACGCGACGCCGTCCGCGCGGACGAGGGGAGTTCGACGACAGGTGCCGGAAGGCGGAGTTCGCGTACGGCCACGCGCCGGTCTCACCCGTCGGACGCCACGTCACCCGGCAGCGGTGCCCGGTCCGTCCGGGTCGCCAGGAACGCCCGCAGCCCCCGGCCGAGTGCCTCCCGCTCGTCAGGCTCCATCCCCGCCAGCGCCGCCCCCAGTGCCCACGCCCGCCGCTCGGCCACGTCGTCGAGCACATGCCTGCCGTGGGCCGTCAGACTCAGCCGCACCTCACGCCGCTTGTGCGGATGCAACGTCCGCTCCAGCAGCCCCGCCGCCTCCAGCCGGTCGCACAGCCGACTGGCCGTGGGAAGCCCTATGTCCAGCCGCTCGGCGAGCCCGGTGAGATTCAGCCCCGGCGCCACCTCCAACGCCCGCAACGCCCGTAGCTGATGCAGCGACAGCCGCAGCACCGCGCCCTGCGCCGCCAGCGACCACAGGTTCGTCAAGCGCTCCACGGCATCGGCGATCTCGGGCGCGACGGCCTGCGGACCGTCACCCGATTCCTTCGCCTGATCGTCGCCGGGGCCGACGAGGTGGGTCACGAAAACATCACTTTCAGTAAGCTCCGGGCAGGTGAAAGTCACCCTCTCAGACGCTGTACCCGAAGGGGGCGAGGACATACGGACCGGGTCCGGTGCATCCGATCGTCATCGCCCGGGCGAAGGAGGGTAGGGACATACCCATGCCCTTGTCGATCACGGCCCGGCCCCGGCCCCGGCGCCGGTTCCGGAGCCGGGGCCGGGTGAGGGGCGCCGGCGATGGCGAGCGTGGGCTTCGGTGTGCAGTTCCTGGCCATGGCCCAGGTGGGCGCCGGGAGCGGGCTGTGGCCGGTGGTGCTGAGCCGGGTGGTGTCCGTCGTGGTCATCGCCGCCGTCCTGGTCCCGTTCGGCGGCCCCCTGACCCTGCCGGGCCGGTCATGGGCGGCGACGGCGACGGCGGGGGCGGTCGGCACGCTGGCGATCGTGCTGTACCTGGAGTCGACCAGGGAGCAGCTCATGGCGGTGGCCACGGTGCTGTCGTCCCTGTACCCGGCGGTCCCCGTCGTCCTGGCCCTGCTGTTCCTGAAGGAACGCCTGAACCACCGTCAGGTGACCGGCCTGGCCTGCGCGGTGGTGGCGATCGGCCTCATCGCGCTGCGGTGAGGCCACCGTGCGCCCCGAACGCCGCGCCGCACCCCGGGCGGGGACTCTGGTGCGGCCGAGGCGTACACCGCCACGGTCGCCGGAGTACCGGCCCGGCTCGCCCGGCTGCTGTCGAGCCCGCTGGACAAAGCGGCCGAGTTCAGCCCGCCCGGGCGGGCCGTCGTGGGCAGGCAGTGCAGTCCCGGCACGACGCCGATCGATGTTCCCCGCGCGGTCCTCCGCGGCCCGCTCAGCCCTGCTGCCCGCTGATGTTGACCATCCAGGCGGTGCCGAAGCGGTCCTGGCACATGCCGAAGACGTCGCCCCACATCTGCTTCTCGATCGGCACCGTCACCGTGCCGCCGGCCGACAACTTCTCCCAGTAGCCGCGCAGTTCGGCCTCGTCCTCACCGCTCAGGCTGATCGAGTACGCGTTGCCGCGGCTGTACTCCTCGCCGGGCGGGGTGTCCGCGCACATCAGGGTGAACCCGCTCGGCGTCTCCAGCATGCCGTGCATGATCTTGTCGGCGTCGGCGGTGCCCGACTGGCCGCCGAGGTCGGCGTAGGTGGCCACCGCGAGCGTGCCGCCGAAGACCTCCTTGTAGAACTCCAGCGCCTGGCGGGCGTCGCCTTCGAAGACGAGATAGGGGTTGAGTCGCGAAGCCATGAGAACCTCCCGAAGGGAGCGGACGGTCATTGCTCCGCACCCTAGCCGGGGCCACTGACAACGGCCCGCCGTGCACGGCCGCGCCCCGCCCGGCGCCTCGGCCCCCTTGGTCGCCGTCCGGTCCCGAGGGCGCCCGTCCGCCGTTCAGTCCTCGCCCAGGCCCGGCAGCAGGCCGCACACCGCCTCGCGTTCGGCCGGGCCCATGAACGCGGCCAGCGCTTCGGTGACCGTCGCGGCCAGGGCGCCGGACGTCTCCTCCAGGAGCCGGCGGGCCTTGTCCGTGAGGGCGACCTCGATGCCGCGCTTGTCACCGCAGACCGAGCGGCGGGTGACGAGCCCGGCGCGCTGGAGGCAGGCGATCTGGTACGTGAGCCGGGTCTTGGGGCGGCCCAGCAACTCCGCGACCCGTGTCATCCGCAGGCCGCCCTCCGGCTGCTCGGCCAGCAGGCACAGCACCAGGAACTCGTCGTGGGAGACATCGAGACGCTCCTTCACGACGGACCGCAGCCGCTGCTCCACGGCCCCCGTCGCCGCCAGCAGTCGCATCCACGCCCGCAGCTCGGGCGGCAGCAGTCCGTCGCCCTGCGCGGACGGGCAGGAGCGCAGGTCGGCGGGCGGCTCGGAGGAGGCGGTCATGGGGTCGAGTGTACCTGTTGTCCAAATTTGGATGAGGGTGCGCCGGAGTGGTTGTCCAGGTTGGTTGTTCAGATTTGAACATTCAGTTAGCGTGTGGTCATCCAAATTTGGAGTACTTACCGAGTGCTCGATCGACAGGAGAACCACCATGACCGTCACCGTGGAAACCGGCCTCTGGCAGCTCGACACCACCGCCTCCACCGTCGCGCTGCGACACAGGACGCTGTGGGGGCTGGCCACCGTCAAGGGCGCTCTCGCCGCCGTCGGCGGCCGGGGCGAGGTCGGGGCGGACGGCTCGGCCACCGGCACCGTCACCCTGGACGCGACCTCCCTGGACACCAGGAACGGCAAGCGTGACGAGCACCTGAAGTCCGCCGACTTCCTGGACGCCGGCAAGCACCCGGAGATCACCTTCGTCGTCGGCGAGGCCCGGCTGCGTGGCGAGGGCGCCGCGCACGTCACCGGGGAACTGACCGTGCGCGGCGTCAGCCGGCCGCTGACCCTCACCGCCCGCGTCGTGGGCGCCGACGCGGGTACGGTGACGCTGGACGTGGCATTCACCGTGGATCGCCACGAGTTCGGGGTCACGGGCAACCAGATGGGGATGATCCGCGGCCTGACCATGATCGAGGCGTCGCTCCGCTTCACCCGCGCGGACTGAGGCGGGTGACACGCGAAGAAACGGCTGCTTCGCCGTCGCCGACCGTGTCGCTGTTCGGCCGAACGGGTGACATGGCGTAAGAATTGGTCGGTGCAGGCGATGAGTGCGAGGCAGATCGGGGGGAGCCGGTGAACAGCCACGACGTCACCGATGAACAGTGGGAAGGGCTCGCCCAGGTCGTGCCGTTGCGGGGCCGTGACGCCTGGCCGTCCGCGGTGGGCCACCGTGCCCTGCCGGAAGCGCCGACCGAGGCCCGCCGCCGTTTCGTGGTCCTGCGCGTCAACGTCTTCGCGGACGCCCGTGAGGTCGCCGAGACCCTGATGGCCGGTATCCCGGTCCTCCTCGACCTCACCGGCGCCGAGACGGACGTGGCCAAACGCGTCCTGGACTTCAGCACCGGCGTCGTCTTCGGCCGGGCCAGCGGGATGCACCGGGTGGACCGCAACGTGTTCCTGCTGACCCCGCCGGGGACCGAGGTCCAGGGGTTGATGGAGGGGGCGGCGGGTGTACCGGGCATGTAGAGGCGCCCGGAGGACGCGGGTGCGTCCAGCGAAGTGAGCCGGGCGTCCGCGAGGTGTGCCCGGGTGCAGGCCGGCGTCGCCCGATCGTAGGAAGGTCCGTCAGGCGGAACGGTTCGGCCGTCTCGCGGTCTCCTACGGTCCGGACATGGCCGCGCCTCCCACCACCCCGCCCCCCACGACCACCCACCCGCCCACCGCCCCGGGATGTCCGGAGCGGCCGTGCATCACGGAGTTGCGGCTGTCCGCGTTCGCCGGGCACCGCGGCGCCGGGTTCCCGCTCGGGCCCTGCACGCTGCTCGCCGGGCCGAGCGGTTCCGGCAAGACGACCGCGCTGCGGGCCTACGAGGCGCTGGCCCGGCTCGGCGGTGGGGCCCCGCTCGGGGAGGTGTTCCCGGATCCGGCGGCCTGTGTGCCGGAGCGGGCGCGGCCGGACGCCCAGCGGCGCCGCGGTTTCCGGATCGGCTGTACGGCGGACGGTCCCGAGGGCCCGGTGCGGCTCGACGTCGCCGTACAGGCCGAGCCCGAACTGCGTGTCGTCGGCGAGCGGTTGACGTCCGGGCGGATGGTGCTGCTGGAGACCGCGCTGCGCGATCCGGGACGGCGTGCCGTGCAGGCCGCGTGGCACAACGGGGGATCGGTGCCGGTGACGCGGGCCCCGCTGCCCGACGACCGGCTCGGTACCGCGTTGCTGCCGTTGCGGGTGGCGGGCAAGACCGACGGGCAGCGGCAGGTGCTCGCCGCCGCGGAGCAGATGGTGGTGGCGCTGCGGTCGGTGTTCGTCTGCGATCCGCTGCCCGAGCGGATGCGCGTCCCGGCACCGGCCGGCGCCGGGCGCCTTCTCGGCGGCTGCGGCAACCTCGCGGGCGTCCTCGCGCGCACGCGTGAGGAGTGTGCGCGACGGCACGGGCTGTTCGTCGCGGCGGTACGGGCCGGCTGCGCGGGGAACGTCACGGACGTGCTCGCCGAGGCGGCCGCCGACGGCACGATCCTGGGCAGCCTCGACCGGGGCGACGGACACCGGGCCGGCTTCGGGCGGCTGGGGGACGGGGAGTTGAGGTATCTGGCGCTCGCCCTGGTGCTGCTCACCGGGCCCGGCGTCCTGGAGGTCGACCCGGCCGGCGAGGTGCCCGCCGCGCTCCAGACACTCACGGTGCTGGCCGACGGCTTCGACCGCGCGCTGGACGTGCCGCAGCGCACCGAACTGCTGCGGCTGGCGGCCCGGATGGGGGAGCGCGGGCACATCCGCTGGGTCGGTGCGGTCAGCGACGCGTCGTGGGCGGCGGGGGAGGACGGGATCACGGTGGTACACCTGGAGCCGTGACAGCACAGTCGGAGCATCCCGAACCGCCGGATCTCGCCACCCTTCAGCGCCGGCTCGCCGCGTTCGCCGCCGCGCGCGACTGGCAGCCGTACCACACGCCCAAGAACCTGGTCGCCGCGCTCAGCGTCGAGGCCTCGGAACTTGTCGAGATCTTCCAGTGGTTGACGCCCGAGGAGTCGGCGCAGGTCATGACCGACGCCGAGTCCGCCCATCGCGTCAGGGACGAGGTCGCCGACGTGCTGGCGTATCTGCTCCAGCTGTGCGGGGTGCTCGGCATCGACCCGTTGGCCGCGCTCGCGGCGAAGATCGACCGCAACGAGGAGAGGTTCCCGGCGCCGGAGGGTCCGTGAGCTGTGGCGGAATCCGGCGGTCCGCCCAGGGGAGGGGGCTAGTCCGCTTTTACTCTCCGTATATGAATTTCGAACTGAATCCGAATTGTTGTCCACAGATTTCGGTCTTCCCCTGGCTTTTCGTCTCAGGGGACCTCACGCTGGGTAGTGAACAAGGGAGTTCGGTCAGACGTGCGGAGAGAGCGCGTCGGGACAGACGGGGGCAACGCATGGACGCGGTGCGGCTCATCCTGACGAGCAGGCGTGCCCTGGCAGGAGGCGGTGAGGTCTCCGAGATCATGACGGAGGTGTGGCAGGCGCAGGCTCTGGCGCAGGCGATCGGCAGCCGCCTCGCCGTCTTCGGCCCGCCGGAACTGCGCGGTGAGGCACTGGGGTTGACCGAGCTGGCGGGTCGCGGCTGTGGCGTGCTCGACGCCCCGGTGCTGGCCCCCGGTGAGCTGCGCGCGGCCCAGCTCACCGAGCTGGGCGACGCCCGCCAGGCTTTGCTCCACCTGGGCAGCCTGCTCGGCGAGGTGGGCATCGCCCTGGTCGGCATCACCTGCGCCGCCCCCGACGAGGGGACGTACTGGCAGTGCATGGAAGCCATCGACGCGGCGGACGAGTCGAGGGACCGCGTCCTGGAGATGCTCCGCAAACTGGCCGACCGGGAACAGGCGGTACCCGCACGGGAGGCGGGCTGAAGCACGCCGGGCACTCTGAAGTGCCGCTGTGAGCACCAGGCGCGGGGTGCGCCGCCTGGTGGCGGACGGAACGGTGCACGGCTGGTGTCTCGGGCACCGGCACGATCGGGTGCGCCCGGTCCGCGAAGTCCGCCGTATCCGGGCCGCTGCCCCCCACAGCTCAGCCCTTGTTCCTCAGAGCCCTCCCGGTCCCTCCGGTGGTTCCGGCATTCGTTCGTTCGCGGCCGGCGGGGCCCATCTGTTCGTGCCCGCTGCCTGGAGTTCGGCGTCCAGCGCCGACAGGTCCGCGTTCAGCGCCGCCATCAGCTCCTCCATCTGCTGCAGCAGCCCCTTCGGCCGGGCCTCGCCCCCGCCCTGCTGCGGCACGGTCTCTTCGGACATGACGGCCTCCTCGGCCCTGGCCCCCCGGGCGGGGCCGATCCGGGTGTCGCTCCGGCGTCGACCGGCCGGTGCGGGCGCCGGGCGGTCCGGCTCCGCCCGAGCCAACGATCACCACGAGGGCCGGTCACTGGCGCGGGCGCGCACCCGTGCACGGCGTTGACGTGTTTCACCCTGGCCGGGGACGCGGCCACGCCCCACGCGACGGCGGCCCGCACCGATGCGGTGCCCGGCCGCCCGAGCAGGCAGGATGGGGTCATGGATCTTCGAATCTTCACCGAGCCCCAGCAGGGGGCGACCTACGACACCCTGCTCACCGTCGCGAAGGCCACCGAGGACCTGGGCTTCGACGCCTTCTTCCGCTCCGACCACTATCTGAGGATGGGCTCCGGGGACGGTCTGCCCGGCCCCACCGACGCCTGGATCACCCTCGCCGGACTGGCCCGTGAGACCCAGCGCATCCGGCTCGGCACCCTGATGACCGCCGGCACCTTCCGACTGCCCGGCGTGCTCGCCATCCAGGTCGCGCAGGTCGACCAGATGTCCGGCGGCCGCGTCGAACTCGGCCTGGGCGCCGGCTGGTTCGAGGAGGAGCACGCGGCGTACGGCATTCCCTTCCCGAAGGAGAAGTTCGGCCGCCTGGAGGAGCAACTGGAGATCGTCACCGGGCTGTGGGTCACGGAGCCCGGCCGCACCTTCGACTTCCACGGCACGCACTACCAGCTCAAGGACTCGCCCGCGCTGCCCAAGCCCACCCAGCCGAAGATCCCCGTCCTCGTCGGCGGCCACGGAGCGACCCGCACGCCCAAGCTGGCCGCCAAGTACGCCGACGAGTTCAACATGCCGTTCGCCTCCGTCGAGGACAGCGAGCGCCAGTTCGGCCGGGTGCGCGCCGCCGCCGAGGAGGCGGGCCGCAAGGGCGACGACCTCGTCTACTCCAACGCCCTCGTCGTCTGTGTCGGCAGGGACGACCAGGAGGTCGCCCGCCGCGCCGCCGCGATCGGCCGCGAGGTCGACGAACTGAAGCTCAACGGCCTTGCCGGTTCCCCGGCCGAGGTCGTCGACAAGATGGGCCGCTATGCCGAGATCGGCTCCGGGCGTCTCTACCTCCAGGTCCTCGACCTCGCCGACCTGGACCACCTGGAGCTGATCTCCGCCCAGGTCCAGGCCCAACTGCCCTGACCCTGAGAAGCGGGGCCGGCCCGGCCCGCCGCCGCGTCCCTCACCCGCTTCGCCCCTGCTCGCGCGCCTCCGGCTCGGACGCGTACCCCGCGCCGACGGCGAGCAGGGCGCTGGTCAGGGCGAGGAAGGCGGCGGTGGGGTTGATGTATCCGGGCATGCCGGTCGGATAGCTCTCACCCGTCTTCGTGTGGCAGACCAGCCTGAGCGGTATCACCTGGACGTCGGCGCTCATGGTCACGGCGGCCTTCTCAGGGCCCCCGGCCGCGAGGCAGGGCCGGATCGGCGAGGATCCCGTACCGCTGTCCTCCACCTCCATGTAGTCGCTCAGCACATGCAGCGACCCCCAGGTGTACATGAGGGCGGCCGCGGCTCCGGCCAGGGCGGCGCCGGAGCGCAACCGCGTCACGCGGTCCGCCCGCCGCACGCCGTGCGCGGAGAGGGTGCTGAAGCCGTAGCCGCACAGGCCGAACGCGGTGACCGCGCCGACGACGAGGATCAGCAGGAGAACGAGCCCGTCGCCCATCAGTTCGCGGGCCGTTCCGGCTGCCGCTCCTGCTCGTCCCGCTGCCAGGCGCCGACCCCGAGCTTGCCCGTCGTCCCCAGATCCAGCTCCGGGACCACCGTCACGGGCGCAGCGCCGGGCTTCGCCCAGGTCCGCGCGTAGGGGGCGTTGACGGCCTCGCCGAACTGCGTGGTGTTGCGCCAGACCAGACCGGCCCTGGCGCGCTCGCCGGGCGCCAGGGTCAGCGGCCGCGGCGGGGCGTCGGCCCCCGTGCCGGAGGCGATGGCGTCCCCGCCGTCCAGGATCCGCACCCCGTCGACGGGCCGGTGCTCCTCGTCGAGGATCTCGATCTCCGGGTAGCCGTCGAGCGCGTACGGCTCGGTGCCGCAGTTCTCCAGGTGCAGCCCCACGACCCGCAGCCCCATCGCGGCGTCCCCCTGATCGGCGTAGACCCGCACCCCCGAGGCCGGGCACGGGCCCGTCTCGGAGGGGGCCTCGTCGGCGGGGACGCTCCTGACCTTGGAGATCGACACGCGCTCCCCGTCGGCCAGGGTGACGGTCCGCCGCACCGGCCGGCCCGGCTCGACCGACTCCACCGTCTCCTGCGCGCCGGACATCGCGACACCGGTCTCCGTCGCGAAGGTGAGGGAGACGGTGTACGTGAAGGCTTCGGTCCCCTCGTGGGTGACCTCGAACTCGACGCGGTCGCACGCGGGGCCGCGCAGGCCGGTGATCCTGACGCCGTCCCGCTCCGTCCACGACGGGTCGGTGGGACAGGGGGAGGCCGAACCGCCGCTCGGCGAACCGGCGTGCTGGGTGCCGCACGCCGTCAGCAGCAGGGCGCAGACGGGCAGAAGGAGGGGGCGCATCAGCCGAGTCGACCAGTACCGGCCCCGCGGAGCTGTGACGGAAGCCACCCCTCCGGTCACAGCCCTGTCACAGCCGAACCCGGGCCGAGCGGAAAATCCCAGGTGGCCCGGCTTTGTTGTCGGTACGTTGGCAGGGACCCGCGGGCACGCATACCCGCACTTCAGACCCTTTCGAGGCAACCACCGTGTTCCTGACGATCAGTACCACCGGTACCCAAGAACGCCCCGCGACCGACCTCGGGTTCCTGCTGCACAAGCATCCCGGCAAGGCGCAGGCGTTCTCCACCTCCTACGGCAAGGCGCACGTCCTCTACCCCGAGGCCGACGCCCGACGCTGCACGGCGGCGCTGCTGCTGGAGGTGGACGCGGTGGCACTGGTCCGGCGCGGCAAGGGCAAGGGCCGGGGCGGCGCCCCCGACGCGGCCCTGGCGCAGTACGTCAACGACCGCCCGTACGCCGCCTCCTCGCTGCTGGCCGTAGCGCTGAGCGGAGTCTTCTCCAGCGCGATGCGCGGGGTGTGCAACGCCCGCCCCGACCGCGCCGCCGAACCGCTCCCGCTGCGCATCGAGATACCCGCGCTGCCCGCCCGCGGCGGACCCGCCCTCGTACGCGGGCTGTTCGAGCCGCTCGGGTGGACGGTGACGGCCGATCCGGTGCCTCTGGACACCGAGTTCCCGCAGTGGGGCGACTCGCGGTACGTGCGGCTCGTGCTGGAGTCCGAGAGGCTTACCCTCGCCGCGGCCCTGCGCCACCTGTACGTCCTGCTCCCCGTCCTGGACGACGCCAAGCACTACTGGGTCTCCCCCGACGAGGTCGACAAGCTGCTGCGGGCCGGTGAGGGCTGGCTGCCCGACCACCCGGAGCAGAAGCTGATCACCAGCCGTTACCTCTCGCGCCGCTGGTCGCTGACCCGCCAGGCGAGGGAACGCCTCGAGCTGGTGCGGCTGGCCGAGACCGACGACAGCGAGGTCGAGGCCATCGACAACGCGGTCGGGGCCGAGACGGAGGAGGCCGAGAAGCCCACGCCGCTCGCCGTGCAGCGGCGCGAGGCGATCGTGGCCGCGCTCCATGAGTCGGGTGCCGCCCGGGTCCTCGACCTCGGCTGCGGACAGGGCCAGTTGATGCAGGCGCTGCTCAAGGACGTCCGCTTCACCGAGATCGTCGGCGTCGACGTGTCGATGCGTGCGCTGACCATCGCCTCCCGGCGGCTGAAGCTGGACCGCATGGGCGAGCGGCAGGCCGCGCGGGTGAAGCTCTTCCAGGGTTCGCTCGCCTACACGGACAACCGGCTGGAGGGCTACGACGCCGCCGTGCTCAGCGAGGTGATCGAGCACCTCGACCTGCCCCGGCTGCCCGCCCTGGAGTACGCCGTGTTCGGCGCGGCCCGCCCCCGCACGGTCCTCGTGACCACCCCGAACGTCGAGTACAACGTCCGCTGGGAGACCCTCCCGGCCGGGCACGTCCGGCACGGCGACCACCGCTTCGAGTGGACCCGCGCCGAGTTCCAGGAGTGGGCCCGGTCCGTCGCCGAACGGTACGGATACCAGGTCGGGTTCCGTCCGGTCGGGCCCGACGAACCCGAGGTGGGACCGCCCACCCAGATGGCCGCGTTCTCCATGAACACAGCCGGCTCCGGCACCGCGAAGGAGGAGAAGTCCGCATGACCGCCGACACCGTGGGGCGCACCCTGCCCGTCACCGACCTCTCCCTCGTGGTCCTCGTCGGTGCCTCCGGCTCCGGCAAGTCCACCTTCGCCCGCAGGCACTTCAAGCCCACCGAGGTCATCTCCTCGGACTTCTGCCGTGGCCTGGTCTCCGACGACGAGAACGACCAGAGCGCCACACGCGACGCCTTCGACGTCCTGCACTACGTCGCGGGCAAGCGCCTCGCCGCCGGTCGCCGCACGGTCGTCGACGCGACCAGCGTCCAGCCGGACGCCCGGCGGCAGCTGGTCGAGCTGGCGAAGAAGTACGACGTGCTGCCCATCGCCATCGTGCTGGACGTGCCGGAGGAGGTGTGCGCCGAGCGCAACGCGGCCCGCTCCGACCGGGCCGACATGCCGCGCCGGGTGATCCAGCGGCACATCCGCGAACTCCGGCGCTCCTTGCGCCACCTGGAGCGTGAGGGCTTCCGCAAGGTGCATGTCCTGCGCGGAGCGGCGGACGTCGAGAGCGCCACGGTGGTCACCGAGAAGCGCTTCAACGACCTGACCCACCTCACCGGCCCCTTCGACATCATCGGCGACATCCACGGCTGCGCGGCCGAACTGGAGTCGCTGCTGGGCAAGTTGGGATACACCGACGGGGTGCACCCCGACGGCCGGACGGCGGTCTTCGTCGGTGACCTCGTCGACCGCGGCCCGGACAGCCCGGGTGTGCTGCGCCGTGTGATGGCGATGGTGAAGTCCGGCAACGCGCTCTGCGTGCCGGGCAACCACGAGAACAAGTACGGGCGGTATCTGCGCGGGCGCAAGGTCCAGCAGACGCACGGGCTCGCGGAGACCGTCGCGCAGATGCAGGACGAGAGCGAGGAGTTCAAGCGGGAGGTACGGGAGTTCATCGACGGACTGGTCAGCCACTACGTCCTCGACGGCGGAAAACTGGTCGTCTGTCACGCTGGGCTGCCGGAGAAGTACCACGGCCGCACCTCCGGCCGGGTCCGCAGCCACGCCCTGTACGGCGACACGACCGGCGAGACCGACGAGTTCGGGCTGCCGGTGCGCTACCCGTGGGCGGAGGACTACCGCGGCCGGGCGGCGGTGGTGTACGGCCACACCCCGGTGCCCAAGGCCACCTGGCTGAACAACACCATCTGCCTGGACACCGGTGCCGTCTTCGGCGGCAAGCTCACCGCGCTGCGCTGGCCGGAGCGGGAACTGGTCGACGTACCGGCCGAGCGCGTCTGGTACGAGCCGGCCAAGCCGCTGCGGAGCGAGGCGCCGGGCGGGCAGGACGGGCGGCCGCTGGCCCTGTCGGACGTGCACGGCCGGCGGGTCGTGGAGACCCGGCACGCCGGGCGGATATCGGTGCGCGAGGAGAACGCGGCGGCGGCCCTGGAGGTCATGAGCCGCTTCGCGGTCGACCCGCGGCTGCTGCCGTACCTCCCGCCGACGATGGCTCCGACGGCCACCTCGCGCGTCGAGGGCTATCTGGAGCACCCGGCGGAGGCCTTCGCACAGTACAAGGACGACGGTGTCGCCCGCGTCGTGTGCGAGGAGAAGCACATGGGCTCGCGGGCGGTGGCGCTCGTGTGCCGGGACGCGGAGGCGGCGCGGAGGCGCTTCGGGGTGGACGGGCCCACGGGGTCGCTCTACACCCGTACCGGCCGCCCGTTCTTCGACGACGAGCAGGTCACCGAGGAGATCCTGGGACGGCTCCGGGCGGCGGCCGAGTCGGCGGGTCTGTTCGCGGAGCTCGCCGCATCCGACAGCGCCTCCGGCGCGGGCGAGTGGCTGCTGCTCGACGCGGAACTCATGCCGTGGTCGCTGAAGGCGTCCGGGCTGCTGCGCAGTCAGTACGCGGCGGTCGGCGCCGCCTCCGGGGCGGTGTTCCCGGGCGCGGTGGCCGCTCTGGAGGACGCCGCGGCGCGCGGCGTCGACGTCGGCCCGCTGCTGGCGCGCCAGCGGGAGCGGGCGGCCGACGCCGCGTCGTTCACCGAGGCGTACCGGCGCTACTGCTGGGCCACGGAGGGCCTGGACGGTGTACGCCTCGCCCCGTTCCAGATCCTGGCCGCACCGGGCCGCAGCCTCGCCGCCCTGCCGCACGACAGGCAACTGGCCCTGCTCGACCGCCTCGTCGAGCACGACGGCACCGGCCTGCTCCAGACCACCCGGCGGCTGTACGTCGACACCGGTGACCCGGAGTCGGTGCGCGCCGGCGTCGACTGGTGGCTGGAGATGACCGGCCGGGGCGGCGAGGGCATGGTCGTCAAGCCCGTCGGCGCGGTGGTGCGCGACGAGCAGGGGCGCCTGGTGCAGCCCGGCATCAAGTGCCGGGGCCGTGAGTACCTGCGGATCATCTACGGTCCCGAGTACACGCGCCCGGACAACCTGGCCCGGTTGCGCGCGCGGTTCCTGAACCACAAGCGGTCGCTGGCGCTGCGCGAGTACGCGCTCGGTCTGGAGGCCCTGGACCGGCTGGCCGAGGGCGAGCCGCTGTGGCGGGTGCACGAGGCGGTGTTCGGGGTGCTGGCCCTGGAGTCGGAGCCGGTGGACCCGCGGCTGTAGCCGTCCGTGGCCGGTGAGCCGGACCGTGCCCTGAGCGCGGTCCGGCCCCGTGCCACGGGGGCGACCTGCCGAAAGCGGGGGTGAACAGGAGCGCGAATGGTCAGGATGGAGGCATGGGATTCCATGTCGACTCCGAGGCCGGGCGGCTGCGCCGCGTCATCCTGCACCGGCCGGATCTAGAGCTCAAAAGGCTCACCCCC
Source organism: Streptomyces sp. NPDC086077 (assembly GCF_040686175.1). Lineage (NCBI taxonomy): Bacteria > Bacillati > Actinomycetota > Actinomycetes > Kitasatosporales > Streptomycetaceae > Streptomyces > Streptomyces sp. NPDC086077. Next base: position 29,444 of record NZ_JBFBJT010000079.1, read on the forward strand.
AGCAACAAGGACGCCCTCCTCTTCGACGACGTCCTCTGGGTGCGCCGCGCCCGCGCCGAGCACGACGGGTTCGCCGACGTGCTGCGCGACCGCGGTGTCACCGTCCACCTGTTCGGCGAGCTGCTCGTCGAGGCCCTGGAGATCCCGGCGGCCCGCACGCTCGTACTGGACCGGGTCTTCGACGAGAAGGAGTACGGTCCGCTGGCCACGGACCACCTCCGGGCGTCCTTCGAGGCGCTGCCCACGCGGGAGCTGGCCGAGGCGCTGGTCGGCGGGATGACCAAACGGGAGTTCCTGGACGCGCACGCGGAGCCGACCTCCGTGCGCTTCCACGTCATGGACCTCGACGACTTCCTGCTCGAACCGCTGCCGAACCACCTCTTCACCCGTGACACCTCCGCCTGGATCTACGACGGCGTCTCCATCAACGCCATGCGCTGGCCCGCCCGGCAGCGCGAGACCGTGCACTTCGAGGCGATCTACCGGCACCACCCGCTGTTCCGTGACGAAAGGTTCCACCTCTGGTCGGAGGGGCAGGCCGACTACCCGTCGACCATCGAGGGCGGGGACGTGCTCGTGATCGGCAACGGGGCCGTGCTCATCGGCATGAGCGAGCGGACCACCCCGCAGGCCGTCGAGATGCTGGCGCACAAGCTGTTCGCCGCGGGCTCCGCGGAGACGATCGTGGCCCTGGACATGCCCAAGCGACGCGCCCTGATGCACCTCGACACGGTGATGACCATGGTCGACGGCGATGTGTTCACCCAGTACGCCGGGCTCGGCATGCTGCGCTCGTACACCATCGAGCCGGGCGTCGGCGAGAAGGAGCTGAAGGTCACCGACCACCCGCCGGAGCACATGCACCGGGCGATCGCCGCCGCGCTCGGGCTCAGCGAGATCAGGGTCCTGACCGCCACCCAGGACGTGCACGCGGCCGAGCGTGAGCAGTGGGACGACGGCTGCAACGTGCTCGCCGTCGAACCGGGCGTGGTCGTCGCCTACGAACGGAACTCCACCACCAACACCCATCTGCGCAAGCAGGGCATCGAGGTGATCGAGATCCCGGGCAGCGAGCTGGGGCGGGGAAGAGGGGGGCCGCGCTGCATGAGCTGCCCCGTGCAGCGGGACCCCGTATAGGCGTGGCGACGCCGTGGAGACAGGCGCTGCACGGGTAGGGCGGCCCGCAGACAGGGGATGTATAGAAATTCTGAACTTCGTATAGACTTTCAGCGCCCTTGTCCCTGACCCCGTACTTCTGGAGCGCCCCTCATGGCGACAGTCCCGACCGCCCTCGCAGGCCGCCACTTCCTCAAGGAGCTCGACTTCACCGAGCGGGAGTTTCTCGGCCTGATCGAGCTGGCCGCCGAGCTGAAGGCCGCCAAGAAGGCCGGGACCGAGGCCCAGTATCTGCGCGGCCGCAACATCGCGCTGATCTTCGAGAAGACGTCGACGCGCACCCGCTGCGCGTTCGAGGTGGCGGCGGCCGACCAGGGGGCCTCGACGACGTACCTCGACCCCTCCGGTTCGCAGATCGGGCACAAGGAGTCGGTGAAGGACACCGCCCGCGTGCTCGGCCGGATGTACGACGGGATCGAGTACCGCGGGGACAGCCAGGCCAAGGTCGAGGAGCTGGCGGCGTTCGCCGGCGTACCCGTCTTCAACGGCCTCACCGACGACTGGCACCCCACCCAGATGCTCGCCGACGTCCTCACCATGACCGAGCACGGCACCGGGCCGCTGCCGGAGACCGCGTTCGCCTACCTCGGCGACGCCCGCTTCAACATGGGCAACTCCTACCTGGTCACCGGCGCCCTGCTCGGCATGGACGTACGAATCGTCGCCCCCAGGGCCTACTGGCCCGCCCAGGAGGTCGTCGACCGGGCCCGCGTGCTGGCCAGGACGAGCGGTGCGCGGATCACCCTCACCGAGGACGTGGCCGAGGGCGTCCTCGGCGCCCACTTCGTCGCCACCGACGTCTGGGTCTCCATGGGCGAGCCCAAGGAGGTGTGGGACGAACGGATCACCGCGCTCACCCCGTACGCCGTGACCATGGACGTGCTGCGCGCCACCGGGCACCCGGACGTGAAGTTCCTGCACTGCCTGCCCGCCTTCCACGACCTCGGCACCAACGTCGGCCGCGAGATCCACGAGCGGCACGGGCTGGCCTCCCTGGAGGTCACCGACGAGGTCTTCGAGTCGGCCCACTCGGTCGTCTTCGACCAGGCGGAGAACCGGCTGCACACCATCAAGGCGGTCCTGGTCGCCACCCTGGCGTGAGCCGTCTCCTACGGAACGCCTCTGATCAGGCCTTATGCTGACCGGCGGCCCGGAGCCATCCCTTCCGCGGCCGTCGCGCGCCCCATCCGGGCGCACCCCGTCCCCAGAAAGAGCACCGCCCGCATGCCCCGCACCAAATCCCCCGCCCTCCTGGTGGCCGAATCCGGCGCCGACCGCGAGGGCCACGGCCTCAAGCGCACGATGGGCCTGTTCCAGCTGATCTGCTTCGGCGTCGGCGCGATCGTCGGCACCGGCATCTTCGTCGGCCTGTCCGACTCGGTCGCCCAAGCCGGTCCCGCGGTCGTCGTCTCCTTCGTGCTGGCCGCGATCACCTGCGTGTTCACCGCGTTCGCCTTCGCCGAGCTGGGCGGCGCGATCCCGGTCTCCGGCTCCTCGTACTCCTTCGCCTACGCCGGGCTCGGCGAGACCACCGCCTTCCTGGTCGGCTGGTGCCTGCTCCTGGAGTACGGCGTCTCGGTCTCCGCCGTCGCGGTCGGCTGGAGCCAGTACGTCAACGAACTCCTCGACGGTCTCATCGGCCTCCAACTGCCCGCCGCGCTCTCCGCGAGTCCCGGCGACGGCGGCGTCGTCAACCTGCCGGCCGTCCTGGTCATCGCCATGGCCGCCGTCCTGCTGGTGCGCGGCGTGCGGGAGAGCGCCCGGGCCACGGCCGCAATGGCCGTGCTCAAGCTGGCCATCCTCGTCGCCTTCTGCGCGATCGGCTTCAGCGCCTTCAAGGACGGCAACCTCGTGCCGTTCGCCCCGGCCGGACTGGCCGGCATCGGCGCGGGCACCACCGCCGCCTTCTTCTCCTACATCGGCTTCGACGCGATCACCACCGCCGGCGAGGAGGCGAAGAACCCGCGCCGGGACATCCCGGTGGCGATCCTCGTCTGCATCGGCGTGGTCACCGTGCTGTACTGCGCGGTCGCGCTCGCGGCGATCGGTGCCGTCGGCGGCGACGCGGTCGGCGGCCGGCCGGCCGCGCTGTCCTACGTCGTCGACCGGGTCACCGGCTCCGGGATCGGCGGCGGGATCATCGCCTTCGGCGCGGTCGTCGCGATCGCCTCGGTGGTGCTCGCCGTGATGTACGGCCAGAGCCGCATCCTGATGTCGATGTCCCGGGACGGTCTCGTCCCGCGCGTCTTCCAGAAGGTCTCGCCGCGCACGGCCACGCCCGTCGCGGGCACCCTGATCATCGCGATCGTCTTCGCGGTCCCGGCGGCCTTCTCGTCGCTGGACGCGGTGGTCAACCTCTGCACCATCGGCACGCTCGCCGTCATGGCCGTGGTCAACGCCGCGGTGATCGCCCTGCGCCGCCGCGAGCCGGACCTGCCCCGCACCTTCCGGGTGCCGCTGTACCCCGTGGTGCCGCTGCTGGGCGTCGGCTTCTGCCTGTACCTGATGTACGAGACGGGCTGGACGACGTGGGCGCAGTTCGCGGTGTTCCTCGCCGTGGGGCTGCTCGTCTACCTCTGCTACGGGCGCCGAAACTCGCGAATGGCGCGGGTCACGACGCCGGACGCGGCTGGTACCGGGGCTGCCGCTGACGCGGTACGACAGGCAGTCTGAACCACACCGCCTTGCCGGACTCGGTGGGTCGGTGACCGCAGGACGCGCTCAGCGTGCGGATCAGCAGCAGGCCGCGCCCGTGCTCCTGCCAGGGGTCGGGCTCGCACTCGGCGGGCCGCGTGAGGTTGCCGGGCGGCGCGGGGTCGGGGTCGTGCACCTCGACCTTGCAGCCGCTCGGCAGCAGCTCCACGACCAGCTCTATCGGGGCGTCGCCCGCGGTGTGCTCCACGGCGTTGGCCACCAGCTCGGCGGTGAGCAGCTCGGCGGTGTCGCTGTCCGTGCCGTGCTGAAGCTCCGCGAGCGCCGTACGGACCAGCGCGCGGGCCACGGGCACGGCCGCCG
>NZ_JBFBJT010000080.1:0-33544 GCF_040686175.1 Streptomyces sp. NPDC086077
CTCACGCCCGTACTGCCAGTGGCCAGTGCTAGGACGTCCGAACATTCCCTCATTCCGCGGCTCCGCGTTCGATTATCGCGCGCGGGTGGCCGTGGACGGAAAACGGCATGAATGCGGCCCAGGGGTTGATGGTCGCACCCGACGGGGACAGTGAAAAGCCGCCGGGTGCGGATTGCGACCCGGCGGCTTCGAAGTCTGCAGGTACTCTGCAGCGGCGTTTCGAGTGGCGCGGGTCAGCCGGCTACTCGTACGGCGAGCGCGTCGCCGATCTCGGAGGTGCCGCGCTCCGGCTTGCCGACCCGCTCGGCGAGGTCGGCGGCGACCGCCTCCTCGATGCGGGTCGCCTCGGCCTCCAGGCCCAGGTGGCGGAGCAGCAGCGCGACGGACAGGACCGTGGCGGTGGGATCGGCCTTGCCCTGGCCGGCGATGTCGGGCGCGGAACCGTGCACGGGCTCGAACATCGAGGGGAACTCGCCGGACGGGTTGATGTTCCCGCTCGCGGCGACGCCGATGCCGCCGGAGACGGCCGCGGCGAGGTCGGTGATGATGTCGCCGAAGAGGTTGTCCGTGACGACGACGTCGAACCGCTCGGGCTGGGTGACCAGGTAGATGGTCGCGGCGTCGACATGGATGTACTCGGTGGTGACCTCGGGGTACTCCTCGGCCACCTTGTTGAAGATGTTCGTCCACAGGTGGCCCGCGAAGGTGAGCACGTTGTTCTTGTGGACCAGCGTGAGCTTCTTGCGCGGACGGGCCTGGGCGCGGGCGAAGGCGTCGCGGACGACACGCTCGACGCCGTAGGCCGTGTTGACGGACACCTCGGTGGCGACCTCGTGCTCGGTGCCCTTGCGGATGGTGCCGCCGTTGCCGGTGTAGGGGCCCTCGGTGCCCTCACGGACGACCACGAAGTCGATCCGCGGCTCCCCGGCGAGCGGGGTGGCGACGCCGGGCAGCAGCTTCGACGGACGCAGGTTGACGTGGTGGTCGAAGGCGAAGCGGAGCTTGAGCAGGAAGCCGCGCTCCAGGACGCCGGAGGGGACGCCGGGGTCACCGATGGCGCCCAGCAGGATGGCGTCGTGCCGCTTGAGGGCGTCGAGGTCGGCGTCGGTGAGGGTCTCACCGGTGGCGTGGTAGCGCCGGGCGCCGAAGTCGTACTCCTTCGTCTCCAGCTTCACATCCTGCGGGAGCGCGGCGGAGAGGACCTTCAGGCCTTCGGTCACGACCTCCTGGCCGATGCCGTCACCGGGGATCACTGCGAGATTGATGCTGCGAGACATGCGGGCACCCTACTCCTCGTCCCATGGGATGACATGCGGCGTCCGCGATACGGACATGGCGCGGCTCCCCTGCGGATGCAGCTCCCGCAGGGACTCGCGGCCGGTCTCAGTGGCCGTTCTCAGTGGCCGGTCTCGCCGCCGTTGTCCCGGCGGTCGAGGGCGCGCTGGAGGGCGGCCGCGGCGTTCTTGCGGTCGGAGTCACTCGTACGGGAGACGTGACGGACTCGGCGGCGGACGGTCGTCTCGGCCATGGGAAATCGACTCCTTCGAATGCGTGGAGTGCGGCAGGGGATTTCGAGACGCCGGGTGGGCGGGGAGCGGGCCGCAGGGGTTGCCTGCACGGGGCCCGGCTCACGACCGCCATTCGCTGGATCTGGCGAGACGTTCGGCTCCTACAAAGCTAGGCGAGGACGGAGCATCTGTCTCCACAATTACTCGGACTTCCTACTATCTGAGACGCCGGATTGCGTCACCCGGCACTGACCTGCGCCTTTGCTAAAGGACGTCGCCGTCGCGCCAGTCGAAGACCAGTTCACCTTCGGCACCGGCCACCCGTTCGGCCGCCACCGGCCACACATAGGTGGAGCCCTCCTCCTCGGGCAGCCGGACCATGCCGTCCGGACCGAGCGCGCAGACCCGCCCGCCCCACGCCTGCCAGCCCCGGGCCTCGTACAGCCGGGCTCCGTCGTCGCTGGCGGACAGGGCGCCCATGGCGTAGGCGCGGGTGATGATCCCCTCCAGAGCCGCCATGACTGCTCCCCCGAGTCCCGTGCGCCGCACATCGTGCCGTACGGCGACCGCCTCGACGTACCCCACCCGCAGCCACCGCTGCCCGTGCCGTACCCGCCGCATGACGACCGCGCCGTGTGCGGCGAGCCCGCGCTCGTCGTGCACCAGGGCGTGCATGCCGCCCAGCGCGTGATCCCAGTCGGAGTCACCGAAGTCGGCGTCGAAGGCGTCGTGCAGAAAGCCCCGGACGGCGCGCAGTTCGGCGGGGCCGAGGTCGGCGGTGTGGACGGTACGGGTGGTCATGGGGCCAGTATCGCGGGGTAATTCGATGGCCGGCCCGCCCCGCCCTCGTTACGTTGGCGCGATGCCCCGACTCCGCACCGAACGCCTGCTGCTCCGCGAGTGGCGGGAGTCCGACCTCACACCCTGGGCCGCGATCAACGCCGACCCGGAGGTCCGCCGCCATCTGCCGGGCATGCCCACCCGGGAGCAGTGCGACGCGGCCGTGGCCCGCTTCCAGGCCGAACTGGACGGGCGGGGCTGGGGGTTCTGGGCGGTGGAGGTGCGCGGCACCGGCGAGTTCATCGGCTTCACCGGCCTGGATCCGGTGGACGAGGGACAGTCCTTCACCGGCGTGGAGGCCGGCTGGCGCCTGGCACGCGCCGCGTGGGGCCACGGCTACGCCACGGAGGCCGCCCGGGCCGCCCTGCACTTCGGCTTCACGCACCTGAACCTGCCGGAGATCCTCGCCGTCACCACGAAGGCCAACGACCGCTCCCGCGCCGTGATGACCCGCCTGACCATGGCCCACGACCCGACCGTGGACTTCCCCGACCCCACCGTCCCCGAGGACAGCCCTCTGCGCGAGAACGTCGTGTACCGCCTGCCGAAAGCCCGCTGGGTCCTGGCCCAGGGCTGATGGCCGCCCTCCGGGAGGGCGGGTGACGCACGCGGGCCAGGGTGCCTCCCGGGGGAAGAGGCGCCCTGGCCCGGTGGTGGGGCGACGATGTGTCAGCCCATGTGGGGGTAGGTGTAGTCGGTCGGCGCGACCAGGGTCTCCTTGATGGCGCGGGTCAGGGTCCAGCGCATCAGGTTCTGCGGGGCGCCCGCCTTGTCGTTGGTGCCGGACGCGCGGCCACCGCCGAAGGGCTGCTGGCCGACGACGGCGCCGGTCGACTTGTCGTTGATGTAGAAGTTGCCGGCCGCGTAGCGCAGCTTGTCCATGGTGTACGCGGTGGCGGCGCGGTCACCCGAGATCACCGAGCCGGTCAGCGCGTAGTCCGACGCCGACTCCATCTGCGTGAGCATCTCGTCGTACTTGTCGTCCTCGTAGACGTGCACGGCGAGGATCGGGCCGAAGTACTCGGTGGTGAAGACCTCGTTCTCCGGGTCGGTGCACTCGATGACCGTCGGGCGGACGAAGTAGCCGACCGAGTCGTCGTAGGAGCCGCCCGCGACGATGGTGCAGCTCGGATCGGCCTTGGCCCGGTCGATCGCGGCCTTGTTCTTGGCGAAGGCACGCTCGTCGATCACGGCGCCGACGAAGTTCGACAGGTCGGTGACGTCACCCATGGTGATGTAGTCGACCTCGGCGGCGAACTCCTCCTTGAAGCCGGAGTTCCAGATGGACGCCGGGACGTACGCGCGGGAGGTCGCGGAGCACTTCTGGCCCTGGTACTCGAAGGCACCCCGGGTCAGCGCGGTCTTGAGGACGGCACGGTCGGCGCTCGGGTGGGCGACCACGAAGTCCTTGCCGCCGGTCTCGCCGACCAGACGCGGGTAGGTGCGGTACTTCTCGATGTTGTTGCCGACCGTCTTCCACAGGTACTGGAAGGTCTTGGTCGAGCCGGTGAAGTGGATGCCGGCGAGGTCGCGGTGGGTCAGGGCGACCTCGGAGACCTCGATGCCGTCGCCGGTGACGAGGTTGATGACACCCTTGGGCAGACCGGCCTCCTCCAGCAGCCGCATCAGCAGCACGGCGGCGTGGGTCTGCGTCGGGCTCGGCTTCCAGACCACGACGTTGCCCATGAGGGCGGGCGCGGTGGGCAGGTTGCCCGCGATGGCCGTGAAGTTGAACGGCGTGATCGCGTAGACGAAGCCCTCCAGCGGGCGGTGGTCGAGACGGTTCCAGACGCCCGGGGAGTTGGCCGGGGGCTGCTCGGCCAGCAGCCGGCGGGCGTAGGCGACGTTGAAGCGCCAGAAGTCGACCAGCTCGCAGGGGGTGTCGATCTCCGCCTGCTGGGCGGTCTTGGACTGGCCGAGCATGGTGGAGGCGGCCATCGTCTCGCGCCAGGGGCCGGCCAGCAGCTCGGCGGCGCGCAGGATGATCGCCGCGCGGTCGTCGAAGGACATGGCGCGCCAGGCCGGCGCGGCGGCGAGGGCGGCGTCGATGGCGTCCCGCGCGTCCTGCTGGGTGGCGTTGCGGTAGGTGCCGAGCACGGCCTTGTGGTTGTGCGGCTGCACGACCTGGAACTCCTCGCCACCGCCCATCCGGCGCTCACCGCCGATGGTGCAGGTCAGGTCGATGGGGTTCTCGGCCAGCTCCTTGAGCTTGACCTCCAGGCGGGCGCGCTCGGGCGAGCCGGGGGCGTAGCCGTGCACCGGCTCGTTGACGGGGGTGGGGACCTGGGTCACAGCGTCCATGTGTTCCGTAACTCCTTAATGAGCGGGTGTTTCGGGTTCAGCCCTTGGTGACCATGGAGCGCGCGAAGAACCGCAGGTTGGCGGGCTTTTCCGCGAGCCTCCGCATGAAGTAGCCGTACCAGTCGGTGCCGTACGCGGTGTAGACGCGCATGCGGTGACCTTCGGCGGCGAGCCGGAGGTGCTCCTCGCTCCGGATGCCGTACAGCATCTGGAACTCGTACTCGTTCAGCTTGCGCCCGGCGCGGTGCGCGAGCTCCTGGGCGATGGAGATCAGGCGCGGGTCGTGGGACCCGATCATCGGGTACCCCTCGCCCTCCATCAGGGTGCGCAGGATCCGGACGTACGCCTTGTCGATCTCGTGCTTCTGCTGGTACGCGACCTCGGCGGGCTCCTTGTACGCCCCCTTCACCAGCCGGACGCGGCTGCCGTCCGCGGCGAGGCGGCGGGCGTCGGCCTCGGTGCGGAAGAGGTAGGCCTGGATGACGCAGCCGGTCCGCGGGTGGTCCTTCCGCAGCTCCTCGTGGATGGCGAACATCGAGTCGAGTGTGGTGTGGTCCTCCGCGTCCAGCGTCACCGTCGTGCCGATCTCGGCGGCGGCCTCGACGACGGGGCGGACATTGGCGAGCGCCAGCTCGTGACCACCCTCCAGGGCCTGCCCGAACATCGACAGCTTCACGGACATCTCGGCCCGCTCGCCCAGCTCCAGCGGCTTGAGCCGGTCGATCAGCTCCAGGTAGGCGTCCCGGGCGGCGGCGGCCTGCTCACGGGTGGTGATGTCCTCGCCGACGACGTCCATCGTCAGCTCCAGGCCGCGGCCGGTGAGGCCCTCGATGATCGGCACGACGTCGTCCACGCGCTCACCCGGGATGAAGCGGTCGACGACCTGTTTCGTCACCGGGGCCGCCGTCACGAGGCGTCGCATCCGGTCGCTGCGCGACGCGGCCAGAATCACGGGACCCAGCACGGGGCACCTCCAGAACACAACCAACACAAGACCGGTACCCGACGGTCCGGGTACGGCACGGAGAACCACCGTGAAAGCTATGGATCCCTTCGATCGTGGGCCATCGACAGCTGTCACGCATCCGTGCCGAGGATCTCAGACAGATGTATGAAGGCCCTCGGAAAATGGGGGAGAATGCCCGGGTGACAGCCGATTACCGGGACGACTACCAGGAGCTGGTCGACGAGATCTCCGAGCTCCTGGGCGCCCCCGCGACCCTGGAGAACCGCGACTTCGAGCTGATCGCCTTCGGCGCGTACGACAGCGAGGGCGACCTCGATCCGTCCGCCCTGGACCCGGTCCGCACCCGCTCGATCCTGACCCGCCGCTCCACGGCCACGGTCCGTGCCTGGTTCGAGGGCTTCGGCATCACCCGCGCGACCGGGCCGGTACGCATCCCGCGCACCCCCGAGGCCGGCGTCCACCGGGGTCGTATCTGCCTTCCGGTCCGGCATCGGGGGGTCGTCCTCGGTTACGTCTGGCTGCTCGACGGCGAGCCCGGCCCCACCGATGCCCAGCTGGCGGCGGCCATGGAGGTGACCGGCCGGATCGGCGCGCTGCTCGCCGACGAGGCGCAGGCGGGCGCCGATCTCACCAGGGAGTTCCGGGCCGTGCTGACGGCGGAGCGCGGCTGGCAGCGCGACATGGCGGTGGCCGCCCTGCGCACGGCCCTCGGCACGCGCGGGGAGGGGCCGCACGCGGTGGTGTGCGTGGCGCCCTGGCCGTCGGCCGACCCGGAGGACGCCCCGTCGGCCCGCGCGGTGCCGCACACGACGGCGCTGTGCACGATCCCCTGGGGTACGACGGGCCAGAGCCTCGCGGTGCTGGTCCGGCTGCGCTCCACGGACGTCCGCACTCCCGCCCTGACGGCGGCGAACCGGCTGCTGAGGGAGGGTGCACGGGCGGGCGTGGGCGATCCGCTGACCGGCCTCGCCGACCTGGGCACGGCCTGGCAGGAGGCGGCGGACGCCGCCCGCGCGGCCCTCGCCCAGCCCCACCTCGGCCCGGTCGCCGAATGGTCCCGCATCGGCCCGTACCGCCTGCTGACCGCCCTCCCCCCGGAGACGGCCCACGACCCCGCGATCGCCCCGCTCCTGTCCCCCGCCCACCACGAACTCGCCCGCACGGCCGAGGTCTACCTGGACTGCGCGGGCCAGGCCGCCCGCACGGCCGCCGAGCTGGGCATCCACCGGCAGACGCTGTACTACCGGCTCTCCCGGGTGGAACAGCTGACCGGACTCGACCTGGACGACGGGGAGGACCGGCTGTTGCTGCACATGGTGCTGAAGGGGACGCGGCTGTGAGCCGAGGAGGCCTTCACCTCTGCGGCGCCTCCACCAACGGCATCACACGAGGCGACCGTGCCGCCGGTCATCGCACCCTGCGGCGCCGGTCGTACGGCGACGACGGCCCCGTCCTGTTCGGCTGGGCCGACTGCGCCCACCGGTGGGGCGCGGGCGCCCCGGCCTTCCTCGGTGCCTCCGCCCGCGACCTGTTCGATTCGTACGGCGGGGTGTGGGCGGGCGGTGCTGGGCGCCGCCTGCCTGGTGGCCGCCCTGGCGGCACCGGCCGGCCGGGCGTCGCGGCCGCTCAGCCCTGCCGCGCCTCCGCGGCGATCACCCGGCGTAGCCCTTCGGTGAGTTCCTCCGCCGTCGGTGCCGTCTTGGGGTCGAAGGTCCACAGGGCGATGAGCCCGGTCATCACGGTGATGTAGAACGTGCCGAGGCTGTCCACGGCCTCGTCCGGCACGTCCTCCTCGCGCCCGCCCATGAGCAGCGGGATGAGCCCGCGCCCGGCCTCCCGCTGGGCCTGCGCCAGATGTTCGCGCACCTCGGGCAGTTGGTCGCCCATGACGACGATCTCCATGCTGAGCCGCCACAGCGAACCGGGCTCACGCATGGTGGCGATGATGTTCGCCCACACCTGGCCGAACCGCTCCAGGGAGCCGGGCGCACCGGTTATCCGCTCCTCGCCCTCCTCGAACTCGTCACCCATCCCCTCCACCAGGGAGACGTAGGCCTGAGCGAGCAGGGCGTCCTTGGACCCGTAGTGGTAGCCGATGGAGGCGAGGTTGGTCCCCGACTCCTTGACGATGTCGCGCGCGGTGGTGCGGGCGAAGCCCTTCTCCAGCAGGCAGCGCTTGGCGCCTTCGAGCAGATCCTCGCGGTGTCCCATGGCGTCATCGTAGCGCGGTTCATAAACAACCGTCTTAAACGCTCGTACTAGACAACCGTTTAAGACGGCCGTACAGTCCCGGGCCATGACAACGAATCCGACGAACTCCCGCGCGGGGCGCCGGGAATGGACCGCGCTCGGCGTCCTGATGCTGCCGCTGCTGCTGGTCTCGATGGACGTCTCGGTCCTCTACTTCGCCGTCCCGGCGATCGGCGCGGACCTGGAACCCACCGGCACCCAGCAGCTGTGGATCTTCGACATCTACGCCTTCGTGCTGGCCGGCCTGCTGATGACGATGGGTTCGGTCGGCGACCGTGTCGGCCGCCGCAGACTCCTGCTGATCGGCGCGGCCGCGTTCGGGGCGGCCTCACTGGTGGCGGCGTACGCGAACAGCGCCGAGACGCTGATCGCGGCCCGTGCGGTGCTCGGCATCGGCGGGGCGACCCTGATGCCCTCGACGCTGGCCCTGGTCCGGACGATGTTCACCGACGCGGCCCAGCGGGCGAAGGCGATCGCGGTGTGGTCCGGCGTGATGACGGCGGGCGTCGCGCTGGGCTCCGTGCTGAGCGGGGTGCTGGTGGAGTTCTTCTGGTGGGGCTCGGTCTTCCTGGTCAACCTGCCCGCGATGGCCCTGCTGCTGCTCCTCGGCCCCCTGCTGCTGCCCGAGTCACGGGACCCGGCCCCCGGCCGCTTCGACTGGCTGAGCGTCCCGCTGTCGATGGCGGCGGTACTGCCCGTCGTCTACGGCCTGAAGGAGATCCCCTCGCAGGGCTGGAACGTCCGCTACGTCATCTCGATCACGGTCGGCCTGCTCTTCGCGGCCCTCTTCGTCCAACGCCAGCGCACGGCCAGGTCCCCGATGATCTCCCCCGCCCTCTTCCGTGGCCCCGGCTTCACCCCCGCCGTCGCCCTCAACCTGATCTCGGCCTTCGGGGTGATGGGCTCCGCGTACTTCACCACGCAGTACCTGCAGTCGGTGCTCGGCAGCAGCGCGCTCGAGGCAGCCCTGTGGGCACTGCTGCCGTCGCTGCCGATCGGCCTCGCCGCCCCGCTGGCGGCCCGGCTGGTGCAGCAAGGCGTTAACCGCGCGTACGTCGTCGCCGCCGGGTTCGCGATCGCGGCGAGCGGCTACACGCTGCTGGCCTTCGCCGGCACGGACACGATGGCGCTGGTGCTCGTGGCGTGCGGGGTGCTCGCGTCCGGACTGGTGATGGTCATGTCCCAGATCATGGACCTCGCCCTGAGCGGCGTCCCGGTGGAGCGGGCCGGCTCGGCTTCCTCGCTCATGGAGACCGGCGCGGAGTTCGGCGGCGCCCTCGGCATGGCGGTCCTCGGCTCCGTCGGTACGGCCGTGTACCGGCACGGGATCCCGTCCTCGGCCCCGGACGCGGCCCACGAGACGCTCGGCGGCGCGCTGGCCGTCGCCGGCCGGATGCCGGAGCGCACGGGAGACGCCCTGGCGACGGCGGCGCGGGCGGCGTTCACCGACGGGATGCAGGCGGCGGGGATCGCCGGAGCCGTGCTGCTGTCGGGAGCGGCGGTGCTGGCCGCGGTGAGCCTGCGGCGGATCCGGGCGCGGACACACGAAGACGCCGGACAGGCTGACAAGCTCAGCCCGTCCGGCGTCTGACGGCGTGGCCCGGAGCGCGGGGCCGGGGGCGGCGGCCCTCGGTCCCCCGCCGGGCCTCAGACCAGGTTCACCGACCGGGCCGAGGTGGCCCCGATCTCCTGGGCGACCTCGGCGAGCACGCCGGAGGGCACCGTGTCGTCGACGGTCAGGACGGCGAGCGCCTCGCCGCCGACCGCCGCCCGCGCCACCTGCATCCCGGCGATGTTGATGCCGGCCTCGCCGATGATCCGGCCGACCGTGCCGACGACACCCGGGCGGTCCTCGTACCGCAGGACGACCATGTGGTCGGCGAGCGCGAGGTCCACGTCGTACTCGCCGACCGCGACGATCTTCTGCAGGTGCTTGGGGCCGGCGAGCGTGCCGGACACCGACACCTCCTCGCCGTCGCCGAGCGTGCCGCGCACGGTCACGACGTTGCGGTGGTCCGGCGACTCCGAGCTGGTGGTCAGCCGCACCTCGACGCCGCGCTCCTGGGCGAACAGCGGGGCGTTGACGTAGGACACCGTCTCGTCGACGACGTCCTCGAAGACGCCCTTCAGCGCCGAGAGCTCCAGCACCTTCACATCGTGCTGGGTGATCTCGCCGTACACCTCGACGTCCAGTCGTACGGCCACCTCACCGGCGAGCGCGGTGAAGATCCGGCCGAGCCGCTCGGCCAGCGGCAGGCCCGGCTTGACGTCCTCGGCGATCACGCCGCCCTGCACGTTGACCGCGTCCGGGACCAGCTCACCGGCGAGGGCGAGCCGCACCGACCTGGCGACGGCGATACCGGCCTTCTCCTGTGCCTCGTCGGTGGAGGCGCCGAGGTGCGGCGTGGAGACGACCTGGTCGAACTCGAACAGCGGGGAGTCCGTGCAGGGCTCCTTGGCGTACACGTCGAGGCCGGCGCCGGCGACGCGGCCCTCCTTCAGCGCCGAGTACAGCGCCTCCTCGTCCACGATCCCGCCGCGCGCGGCGTTGACGATCCGCACGCTCGGCTTGACCTTGCGCAGCGCCTCGGCTCCGATCAGGCCGAGCGTCTCGGGGGTCTTGGGCAGGTGGACGGTGATGAAGTCGGAGACCTGGAGCAGCTCGTCCAGCGACAGCACCTTGACGCCCATCTGCGCGGCCCGCGCGGGCTGCACGTAGGGGTCGTAGGCGACGACCTTCATGCCGAAGGCGGACATCCGCTGGGCGACGAGCGCGCCGATACGACCGAGGCCCACCACACCGAGGGTCTTCTCGGCCAGCTCGACGCCGGTGTACTTGCTGCGCTTCCACTCGCCGTTCTTCAGCGCGGCGTTGGCCTGCGGGATGTTGCGCGCGGTGGCCAGCAGGAGACCGCAGGCCAGCTCGGCGGCGGTCACGATGTTCGAGGTGGGGGCGTTGACGACCATCACGCCGGCCTTGGTGGCGGCGGAGACGTCGACGTTGTCCAGGCCGACGCCGGCTCGTGCGACGACCTTGAGCTTGTGCGCGGCGGCGACGGCCTCGGCGTCGACCTTGGTGGCGGAGCGGATCAGGATCGCGTCGACGTCGGCGATGGCGGGGAGCAGCTCGGCCCGGTCCGCTCCGTTGCAGTGCCGGATCTCGAAGTCCGGTCCCAGTGCGTCCACGGTGGCGGGCGACAGCTCTTCAGCGATGAGTACGACGGGTTTCGAGCTCACGTGAGTCCTCACAAGTCCAATGCGGACGGCCGTCCCGACGGCCGCAGGCGGTGGAGGGGTGCTAGCCGCGTGGAAGACGCACGACGCTGTGGGCCTGACGCGTATGTATACGGCAGTGTAGTGGCGCCGCCTGGGTCGTCCTCCGCCTCTGCGGAAGGATCACCCGTCCGTGGTTCGACGGGTTGGACAACGGGGCCGGAAGGCTGTGCTCCGGCCCCGTCGTCCGGGGCTCACGCGTCTTCGTTGACCCAGGACATCAGCTTGCGCAGCTCCTTGCCCGTGGTCTCCAGCAGGTGCTCGGAGTCCTGCTGCTTGTACTCGTTGTACTTCTTCAGACCGCCGTGGTACTCGTCCATCCAGGCCTGGGCGAAGGACCCGTCCTGGATCTCGGCGAGGACCTTCTTCATCTCCGCCTTGGTGGCGTCGGTGATGATCCGGGGGCCGGTGACGTAGTCGCCCCACTCGGCGGTCTCGGAGATCGACCAGCGCATCTTCTCCAGGCCGCCCTCGTACATGAGGTCGACGATCAGCTTCAGCTCGTGCAGGCACTCGAAGTACGCGATCTCCGGCTGGTAGCCGGCCTCGGTCAGCGTCTCGAAACCAGCCTTCACCAGGGCGGCCGTGCCACCGCAGAGGACGGCCTGCTCACCGAACAGGTCGGTCTCGGTCTCCTCGGTGAAGGTCGTCTTGATGACGCCGGCGCGGGTGCCGCCGATGCCCTTGGCGTACGACAGGGCCAGCGCGAAGGCGTTGCCCGTGGCGTCCTGCTCGACGGCCGCGATGCAGGGAACGCCGCGGCCCTCCTCGTACTGACGGCGCACCAGGTGGCCCGGGCCCTTGGGGGCGACCATGCAGACGTCGACGCCGGCCGGGGGCTTGATGAAGCCGAAGCGGATGTTGAAGCCGTGGCCGAAGAACAGCGCGTCGCCGTCCTTGAGGTTGTCCTTGATGGACTCCTCGTAGACCTGGGACTGGATCGGGTCCGGAACGAGGATCATGATGACGTCGGCCTCCGCGGCGGCCTCCGCCGGGGTGACCACGCGCAGGCCCTGCTCCTCGGCCTTGGCCTTGGACTTGGAACCCTCGTGCAGACCGACGCGGACGTCGACACCCGAGTCACGCAGCGACAGGGCGTGGGCGTGGCCCTGGCTGCCGTAACCGATGACCGCGACCTTGCGGCCCTGGATGATGGACAGGTCGGCGTCGGCGTCGTAGAACAGCTCGGCCACTTTGGGTCTCTCCTTGGAGTGCAGATGTTGCGTCCCACCGTATGACGGTGGAGGGAAGGGAAGGTTCGGGGTCTCGCCATACGGGCGGCCCGTGTCGGGCGGGCCACCCGTCTCACCTCGTTACGCCGACCGGTCCAGCGCGCGCAGCGAGCGGTCCGTGATCGAACGGGCTCCGCGGCCGATCGCGATCGTGCCGGACTGGACCAGCTCCTTGATGCCGTACGGCTCCAGCATCTTGAGCATGGCGGACAGCTTGTCGCTGCTTCCGGTGGCCTCGATGGTGACGGCCTCCGGGGAGACGTCGACGGTCTTGGCGCGGAAGAGCTGGACGATCTCCACGACCTGGGAGCGCGTCTCGTTGTCGGCGCGCACCTTCACCAGGACGAGTTCGCGCTGCACGGCCTGGGCCGGCTCCAGCTCGACGATCTTCAGGACGTTGACCAGCTTGTTGAGCTGTTTGGTCACCTGCTCCAGCGGCAGGTCGGCGACGCTCACCACGATCGTGATGCGGGAGATGTCGGGGTGCTCGGTGACGCCGACCGCGAGCGAGTCGATGTTGAAGCCGCGGCGGGAGAACAGGGCGGCGATCCGGGCCAGGATGCCCGGCGTGTTCTCCACCAGGACCGAGAGCGTGTGCTTGGACATGTTCTTGACTCAGCTCTCTCTTCAGTCGTCTTCGCTGTCGCCGAAGTCCGGGCGGACGTCCCGGGCGGCCATGATCTCGTCGTTGGAGGTGCCGGCGGCGACCATCGGCCACACCATCGCGTCCTCGTGGACGATGAAGTCGACGACGACCGGGCGGTCGTTGATCGAGTTCGCCTCCTCGATGACCTTGTCTAGGTCGGCGGGGTCCTCGCAGCGGATCGCGTAGCAGCCCATGGCCTCCGACAGCTTCACGAAGTCGGGGACACGGGTGCCCCGGGCCTGCGGGTTGACGTCGTCGGGGCCGGAGTGCAGCACGGTGTTGGAGTACCGCTGGTTGTAGAAGAGGGTCTGCCACTGGCGGACCATCCCGAGGGCGCCGTTGTTGATGACGGCGACCTTGATCGGGATGTTGTTCAGGGCGCAGGTGGTGAGCTCCTGATTGGTCATCTGGAAGCAGCCGTCGCCGTCGATCGCCCAGACGGCCCGGTCGGGCGCGCCGGCCTTGGCACCCATGGCCGCGGGGACGGCGTACCCCATCGTCCCGGCGCCGCCGGAGTTCAGCCACGTGGCGGGCTTCTCATACCGGATGAAGTGCGCGGCCCACATCTGGTGCTGGCCGACACCGGCCGCGAAGACCGTGCCTTCGGGGGCGAGTTGGCCGATGCGCTCGATGACCTGCTGCGGGGAGAGCGAGCCGTCGTCGGGCTGGTCGTAGCCGAGCGGGTAGGTGTCACGCCAGCGGCTGAGGTCCTTCCACCAGGCCTCGTAGTCGCCGCGGTGGCCCTCGCTGTGCTCCTTCTGCACGGCCTGGATCAGATCGGCGATGACCTCGCGCGCGTCCCCCACGATCGGCACGTCGGCCTCGCGGTTCTTGCCGATCTCGGCCGGGTCGATGTCGGCGTGCACGATCTTGGCGTACGGGGCGAAGCTGTCCAGCTTGCCGGTGACGCGATCGTCGAAGCGGGCGCCGAGGGCGACGATCAGGTCGGCCTTCTGCAGGGCGGTGACGGCGGAGACCGCACCGTGCATGCCGGGCATGCCCACGTGCAGCGGGTGGCTGTCGGGGAACGCTCCGAGCGCCATCAGGGTGGTGGTGACGGGCGCGCCGGTGAGCTCGGCGAGGACCTTCAGCTCGGCGGTGGCCCTGGCCTTGAGCACGCCGCCGCCGACGTACAGCACCGGCCGCCTGGCGGAGGTGATCAGCTTGGCGGCCTCACGGATCTGCTTGGCGTGCGGCTTGGTCACCGGGCGGTAGCCGGGCAGGTCCATGATGGGAGGCCAGGAGAACGTGGTCCGCGCCTGGAGGGCGTCCTTGGCGATGTCGACCAGGACCGGTCCGGGGCGGCCGGTGGAGGCGATGTGGAACGCCTGCGCGATCACCCGGGGGATGTCCTCGGCCTTGGTGACCAGGAAGTTGTGCTTGGTGATCGGCATGGTGATGCCGACGATGTCCGCCTCCTGGAAGGCGTCCGTGCCGATCGCCTTGGAGGCGACCTGGCCGGTGATCGCGACCAGCGGCACGGAGTCCATGTGCGCGTCGGCGATCGGCGTGACCAGGTTGGTGGCGCCGGGGCCGGAGGTCGCCATGCAGACGCCGACCCGCCCGGTGGCCTGCGCGTAACCGGTGGCCGCGTGACCGGCGCCCTGCTCGTGCCGCACCAGCACGTGCCGGACCTTGCCCGAGTCCATCAGCGGGTCGTACGCCGGGAGGATCGCACCGCCGGGGATGCCGAATACCGTGTCGGCGCCGACCTCCTCGAGAGAGCGGATGAGGGACTGCGCGCCCGTGACGTGCTCGGGGGCGGACTGTCCTCCGGATCGGGGCCGCGGCTGCGGGTGATGGGCCCCGGTGGCCTGCTCGGTCATCGGCATTCTCTTCTCGATGCTGAGGGTTTTTGCGAGGTTTGTACGGTGTACGACTGCGGTACGGCAGGTGCCTGTGCAACAAAAAACCCCTCGTGCCGTAAGGCAAGCGAGGGGAGCGCGCCGGTGTGGTCGCTGGGTGTCCCGGATCGTCCTCCGGTGGGTCCCAGCTCAGCCGACGCGCTGTCCAAGTACGAGAATTCGGGTGCGCATGGCACTGACCCTCCCCCGCCGCGCACCCACTGTCAAGTAGGTGGGACGGGAGTCTCATTATGTGAGCGCAACGGAGTGGCGAGGGGTGTGCCGACGGGTGTGGTCACGGGTGCGCCGCCTCCGAAGACGGTGGTCACACCGCCGGTGTACCCGCCCGCGGCGCCGCCCGCGAAGGCGGGTTCGGCCGGCCCGTCCGGCACCGGACAATGGCCGGAAGTGAGCGCACGGCGCAGCCGGTACTCGTCGAGGTGCCCGGAGAAGGCCATGCCCTGCCCGTGCGTGCAGCCCATCGCGCGCAGGGCGACGACCTGCTCCGGCAGATCCACGCCGTCCGCCACGGACTGCAGGCCGAGATCGCCGGCGATACGCAGCAGCCCGCTGGTGATCTTGTGCAACCGTGCGGACTCGACGACGCCCTCGACCAGCCCCCGGTCGAGCTTCAGCACGTCCAGCGGGAGTCTGCGCAGTGCCGTGATGGCCGGACAGCCGCCGCCGAAGCCGTCCAGCGCGATCCGGATCCCGAGCCTCCTGAGGGTGCCCAGGCGACGCTCCAGATCCTCCAGGCAGATCTTGGCATCGATGTCGGACAGTTCGATGACCAGCCCGCCGGACGGCAGCCCGTGCCGGGTCAGCAGCGCCTCGACGGAGCCGAGGGGCAGCGACCGGTCCAGCAGCCGGCGGGCGGCCATCCGGACGGTCACCGGTACGGCGTGGCCGGTCGCGGCGCGTTCGGCGGCCTGCTCCACGGCCTCTTCCAGCACCCAGCGCCCCAGCTCGGCCGTCCTGTCACTGTCCTCCGCCACCCGAAGGAACTCCGCGGGCGTGAACAGCACCCCTTGCGACGACCGCCAGCGCGCCTGCGCGGCGACCGACGTGATGCGGCCGTCCTCCAGGCGCACGACCGGCTGGTGCAGCAGCGTGAACTCGCCGTCGTGCAGCGCGGCCCGCAGCCGGGTGGCCAGCTCGGCCTTGCGCACGACGTCCTGCTGCATCTGCGGCTTGTACAGCTCGACGCGGCCCTTGCCGGCCGACTTCGCGCGGTACATCGCAAGGTCGGCGTTGCGCAGCAGCTCGCCCGCGCCGAGGCCCGGTTCGGCGAAGGCGACGCCGATGGACGCGGCGACGCGCACATCGTTGCCGTCGATGAGGTAGGGCTGCGACAGCGTCAGCCTGAGGCGGTCGGCGAGCTCCAGGATGTGCCGTTCGCGGGCGGACCGGTCCCGGGCGCCGTCGCCGACGATCAGGGCCGCGAACTCGTCGCCGCCCAGCCGGGACGCGGTGTCACCCTTGCGGACCGCGTCCTGGAGTCTGCGCGCGGCCTGGACGAGCAGCTCGTCCCCTGCCTGGTGCCCGATCGTGTCGTTGACGGCCTTGAACCCGTCCAGGTCGATGAAGAGCACGGCCGTGCCTCGCAGGGCGGCGCCGCGGTCGGTGCTGCGGCGGCCGGACAGGGCCTGCTGGACGCGCCGGGTGAACAGCGCGCGGTTGGGCAGGTCGGTGAGCGGGTCGTGCTCGGCGTTGTGCTGCAACTGCGCCTGCAGACGGACCCTCTCGGTGACGTCCCGGCTGTTGAAGATCAGGCCGCCGTGGTGCCGGTTGACGGTCGACTCGACGTTCAGCCAGCCGCCCTCGCCGGACCGGAAACGGCACTCGATGCGGGTGGTGGGTTCCTCCTGGGGGCTGGCGGCGAGGAAGCGGCGCACCTCGTGCACCACGCAGCCCAGGTCCTCCGGGTGGATGAGCTCGGCCAGTTCGCTCCCCACCAGGTCCTCCGCGGGGCGTCCGTACACCCCGGCGGCGGCCGGCGAGACGTACCGGAGGATGCCGTTGGGCGCGGCGATCATGAT
This sequence comes from Streptomyces sp. NPDC086077, assembly GCF_040686175.1. Taxonomy (NCBI): domain Bacteria; kingdom Bacillati; phylum Actinomycetota; class Actinomycetes; order Kitasatosporales; family Streptomycetaceae; genus Streptomyces; species Streptomyces sp. NPDC086077. The sequence continues at coordinate 16,901 of NZ_JBFBJT010000080.1, forward strand.
GACGTCGCTGGAGCCCTGCACCAGGGAGCGGAAGTGGTTCTCCTTCTGCGCCAGTTCCTGGGTGAGGGTGATGTTGTCGAGCAGCATGATCCCCTGGCGCACCACCAGCGCGAGCACGACCGTGCCGCCGGTGAGCAGCACGACGCGGTCGACGCTGCGGCCGTTCAGAACGTTGTAGAGGATCCCCAGTGTGCAGACGGCGGCGGCGAGGTACGGCGTGAGGGCGGCCAGCGAGCCGGTGAGCGGCCGGGTGGCCGGATACCGGCTGTGCTCGCCCTGCTGCGCGGGCAGGTGCGGTGGGGCGCTCCCCCGCTGTCCCGGCACGTGCTCGTGCACCACACGCGCGTGCGGCTCGTCCCCGGGTTGCCCGGGGCGCCGGGTGGTCCAGGGGGCGTACGCCAGAAGCAGCGAGCCGGCGAACCATCCCGCGTCCAGCAGCTGACCCGAGCGGTAGTTGTCGTGCAGCAGCGGCGAGGTGAACAGGGCGTCGCACATCACGGTCAGGGCGAGCGCGCCGATCGCGGTGTTCACCGCGGAGCGGTTGGCGCCCGAGCGCCTGAAGTGCAGCGCGAGCACCATGCTGACCAGCGCGATGTCCAGCAGCGGGTACGCAAGCGACAGTGCGGCGTGCGCCACGCCGGGGCCGCCGCCCTGGGCCGCCTGGGCGAGCGCGAGGCTCCACGACAGAGTGACCAGGGAGCCGCCGATCAGCCAGGCGTCCAGGGAGAGGCAGACCCAGCCCGCCTTGGTCACCGGCCGTTTGGCGAGGACCAGCAGGCCCACGATCGCGGGCGGCGCGAAGCACAGGAAGAACAGGTCGGCGTAGCTGGGGCTGGGCACGGGCAGTCCCAGGACGACCTCGTACCAGCCCCAGACCCCGTTGCCCAGGGCGGCCATCGCCGAGGACAGGGCGAACAGCAGCCAGGCGGAGCGGAACCGGACGCGCCGGCTGTGCGCGTACAGGAAGCACGACACGGCGGCCGCGGCGGCCGCGGCGCTCAGCCCGAAGTCGCCCATGACGAGGGCGAGATGGGGCGAGCCCCAGCCGACCGCGGCGCCGACGGCGTAGCCCGCGCAGAGCAGGGCCAGGACGAGTTGCTGGTACACGCTCGACCCGCCGCGGGTGGCCGGCGGCCGGGGCAGCAGGGCGCCACGCGCGGAGGGCCGTCGCAGCGCCTGGTCGAGAGTGGTCGTGGTCGGCGAGGGCGAGTTCACCGAGGCCTCCCGGTCCGTACCACTCCCGGGCCCCGTGGGTCCCGGGGCGCGCATTGCGCCTGCTTCCCGCGGCTGTTGAGCCCGCGGTGGTGGGGCCCGCCGTGGCTGGCGTGCCGGCCTCGCCTTCGCGTGGCCGTGCGCCAGGGCCGCCGTCGGCGGCCCCGCCTCGTCGGATCGTTCGTCCATAGGCCGTGCATCGCCCGTCGCCCCCCTCGCAGTCTGAAATGTCCATCCCCGGCGCCGAACGGTGCACGGCGCAGCCCCTGTCGGGACGATACACCAGTCTCGTCACTCAGGGACATAGCTTCTCTACGCTCCGTGACCACCAGCGAGAACGTGGAACGGAACGCGTCCGGACGATTGCGGAGGGTGCCCGAGTCAGGTCACACGTCGCCCACGCCGACCGCTCTACGCATCCTTCGCGCCCGTCGTAAGGATCACGTTGCGCAACGGCTCCCGGTTCACGAAACGGTGCAACTGGTCCACGAGCAACCGCTTGGCACGCGGCAGGAACGCGGACGTGGGACCGCCGACATGGGGGCTGATCAGCAGGCCGGGCGCCTGCCACAAGGGATGCCCGGCCGGGAGCGGCTCCGGGTCGGTGACGTCCAGGGCCGCGGTGATCCGGCCGCTCTCCAGCTCCGCGAGCAGCGCCTTGGAGTCCACGACCGGCCCACGGGCGACGTTCACGAGCAGCGCGCCGTCCTTCATCCGCTCCAGGAACTCGGCGTTCACCAGCCCTCGGCTTGTTTCGGTCAGCGGCGTGGAAAGGATCACGACATCCGCCTTGGGCAGAAGTGCGGGCAGTTCGGTGAGCGGATGCACGGGACCGCGCGCCGTGGTGCGCCCTGAGCGCGCGACGCGCGCCACCCGCGCGAGTTCGAAGGGCGTGAGCCGGTCCTCGATGGCCTCGCCGATCGAGCCGTAGCCGACGATGAGCACGTTCCGGTCGGCGAGCGCCGGCCGGAAACCGCTGAGCCACTCGCCCCGGTCCTGCGCCCGGACGAAGTCCGGAATCCCGCGCAGCGAGGCGAGGATCAGGGTGAGCGCGAGCTCCGCGGTGCTCGCCTCGTGCACCCCGCGCGCGTTGCACAGGCGCACCCCCGGGGGCAGGTCTTCCAGCCCCGGTTCGACATGATCGATTCCGGCGGAGAGCGTCTGCACGACCTCCACGGAGGTCATCCGGGACAGCGGCCGTACGCCGACCTCGGAGGGCTTCATGTAGGGGACGACGTAGAAGGAGCAGTCGCCGGGGTCCGCGGGGAACGTTTCGCCCCCGTTCCAGAAGCGGTACGTCGGCCCGTCCGGAAGTCCCTCGATGTCCTCCGGCGGGATGGGCAGCCACACGTCAGCAGTCATGGTCATGAGGCTAAGTGAGGGGCGGGGCCGGGCGGAGGTTAGGTTGGGGGGCCAGGAGAGGGAGGGTTACGGGCAGGTGGAGCGCAGGACGATCGGCGCGGCGGCGCTCGCGGTGGGGGCCGTCGGACTCGGGTGCATGCCGATGAGCTGGGCGTACAGCACGTCACGGCAGCGGGGCGACGAGTCGCTGAGGGCCGTGCACCGGGCGCTCGATCTGGGCTCGACGCTGCTGGACACGGCTGACATGTACGGCCCCTTCACCAATGAGCTGCTGGTGGGGCGGGTACTGAAGGAGCGGCGGTCCGATGCGTTCGTGTCGACCAAGGTGGGGCTGCTGGTGGGCGAGCAGCACATCGTGGCCAACGGCCGTCCCGGGTATGTGAAGCGTGCCTGCGACGCCTCCCTGCGGCGGCTGCAGACGGATGTGATCGACCTCTACCAGCTCCACCGGGCGGACCCGGAGGTCCCCGTCGAGGAGACGTGGGGCGCGATGGCGGAACTCGTGCAGGCCGGGAAGGTGCGGGCCCTGGGGTTGTGCGCCATGGGGGCGCGGGGCGGACGCCGGTCGGGGACGCGGCTGCACGACGCGACGATCCGCCAGTTGCAGCGGGTGCAGCAGGTCTTTCCGGTGAGCGCGGTCGAGGCGGAGCTGTCGGTGTGGTCGCCGGAGGCACTGGACACGCTGCTGCCGTGGTGTGACGCACGCGGCATCGGCTTCCTGGCCGCGATGCCCCTCGGCAACGGCTTCCTGACCGGCACGCTCATCCCGGGGGAGGGCTTCGAACCGGACGACATGCGCGCCCGCCACCCGCGCTTCACGGCGGAGATGATGGCCTCCAACCAGCCGATAGTGGCCGGTCTGCGCCGCGTCGCCGCCCGCCACGGCGAGGACGTCACCCTTGCCCAGGTGGCTCTGGCCTGGGTGCTGGCACAGGGACGTCACGTGGTGCCGGTGCCGGGGACCAAGCGGGAACGGTGGGTGACGGAGAACGTCGGGGCGGAGCGGGTACGCCTGACGACGGAGGATCTGGTGGAGGTGTCGGGGCTGCCGGGGGCACAGGGGTCCTGGGACTGAGGACTGAGGACTGGTTCCGGCTTTCCCGAGCGCTGACTCCGGCTTCCCCTGCGCGATCGACTGAACTGGGACTTCGCGATTCGCCGGTTCCGTCCTCGGTTCGGGATCGCCCGACCGGGAACCTGTGAGGCGCGAGCGGTGTATGACAGGTAGAACTCGCCGCGTCGAAGGGACCATGATCGTGCAACGTCGAGCTGTGACGGCCGTCCTGGCCACGGCCACCCTCCTGCTCACGGCCGGCTGCTCCTCCGACGACGGGGCAGGTGGCCCCCCGGACGGGACCGCGACGCCGGGTCGCACGGCGGCGCAGTCCTCCCCCGCCGGACAGCCCGCCGAGGAGACCCCGCCGGCGAAGGGCACGGTCAAGGTCGTGCGCACGGTCACCGAGGGCCTCAAGAGCCCCTGGGGCCTCGCCGCCCTGCCCGACGGCGACCTGCTGGTCTCCTCCCGCGACGAGGGCACGATCACGCGCGTCGACACGGACACGGGAAAGAAGACCGAGCTGGGCGAGGTGCCCGGGGTCTCGCCGGAGGGCGAGGGCGGTCTGCTGGGCATCGCCCTCTCGCCGGACTACGCCTCGGACCACATGGTCTACGCGTACTACACCTCGGCCTCGGACAACCGCATCGTGCGCATGCTGTACGACGGTGACAAGCCCTCCGGCCAGCAGCTGGGCGCCCCCGACACGATCTTCCGGGGCATCCCCAAGGGCTTCATCCACAACGGCGGCCGGATCGCCTTCGGCCCGGACAAGATGCTGTACGCGGGCACGGGCGAGAGCGGCGAGGAGGGCCTGTCCCAGGACAAGGAGTCGCTGGGCGGCAAGATCCTGCGCATGACCCCGGAGGGCGAGCCGGCCCCGGGCAACGCGTTCGCGGACTCGACGGTGTACTCGTACGGCCACCGCAATGTGCAGGGCCTCGCCTGGGACAGCAAGCAGCGCCTGTTCGCCGCGGAGTTCGGCCAGGACACCTGGGACGAGCTGAACGCGATCGAGCCCGGCGGCAACTACGGCTGGCCGGAGGTGGAGGGCAGGGCCGACGACTCGCGGTACCGCAACCCGACGGCCGAGTGGAGTACCGACGAGGCCTCCCCCAGTGGCATCGCCTACGCCGAGGGCTCGGTCTGGATGGCGGGCCTGCGCGGCGAGCGCCTGTGGCGCATCCCCCTCGACGGCACGAAGGCCTCGGCCGACCCCCAGGCCTTCCTGGAGGGTGAGCACGGCCGTCTGCGCACGGTTCTCGCGGCGGGTGGCGACAAGCTGTGGCTGGTGACGAGCGAGACCGACGGCAGGGGGTCCCCGGAGGCCGGGGACGACCGGATTCTGGAGCTGGAGGTCAGCTAGGGCCGCCCCTGGGGATCCTGGTCCTCGGTGGGCTCCGAAGGGCGGACGACCACCTTCCCGGAGGCGAGGTCTATGGGGCCCCGGCCCGGGTCGCTGTCGCCGACGTCCTCCCGGGTCAGTTCCAGGCGGTTCTGCTCGTCCCGGGTGTGCTTGCGGCCGGGTGCGAACAGTTCCTCGAAGAGGTTGAACACGGGGCCTCCCTCGGCCGGGTCGCTTCCAGCGTAAGCCTCAGCCCGCCGTCGGCGTGGTCCGCGCCGTGCGCGTCCCGGAGGGGAACAGGCTCAACCGGTGCGCCACCGCGGCTGCCTCGCCCCTGCCCGAGACGCCGAGCTTGGCCAGGATGTTGGAGACGTGCACGCTGGCCGTTTTCGGGGAGATGAAGAGTTCCTCGGCGATCTGGCGGTTGGTGAGGCCGTTGGAGACCAGGCGGAGCACGTCACGTTCGCGGGAGGTGAGGCCGAGGGCCTCGACGGGGTCGGCGGACGGCTTCGGCCCGGAGGCCGGGGCCAAACTGAGGCGGGCGCGCTGGGCGAGGAGGGCGATGGCGTCGGTGAGGGGGCGGGCGCCGAGGTGGTCGGCGACGGCGTAGGCGAGGCGCAGCAGCTCGGTGACGCGGTCGCGGTGGTCCGCGGCGTCGGTGGCGAGCAGCGCCTCGGCGAGACGGTGGCGGACGCGGGCCAGGTCGTAGGGGCGCTCCAGTTGCTCGAAGGCGGTGACGACCGGCGTCCAGGTTTCGGCGTCGGCGCTGCCCTCGACACGCTGGAGTTCGGCGCGGACCCACTGCTCGTGGGCGAGCCAGATGGGTGCCTTGGTGCTGAGCGTCTTGGCGGCGTCGAGGATTCGGTCGAGCGTCTCGGCGCGGCCCTGCTCGGCGGCGGGCAGGGTGCGGGCGTCGGCCTCGGCGGTGGCGGCGGCCACCAGCAGGGGCCAGCCGTACTGATGGGTGCCGGGCGGGGTGCCGGCGTCCAGGGCGGCGTTGAGTTCGGCGCGGGCGTCGAGGAGGCGGCCTTCCGAGGCGGCGATGCCGACGGCTATGGCGGCCATGGGCAGCCACTGCTGAGGCATGGGATCGTGCGAGCCGAACGCGGCCTGGGCGGCCTCAAGTTGGCGTTTCGCCTCGGCCACCTCGCCCCGGCCCAGGGCGAGTTGCGCCAGGCAGATGGCGCCGGAGCCCTGGGGCTTGGCGTTGCGTCCGTGCCGGAACACGTTCCGCGCGGCCCGCGCGGCCTCCTGCCAGCGGCCGAGGTTGCCCAGCGACTCGGAGAGGTTGGACCACGCCCAGGCCTCGGTGTCGAGAAGGCCGGACCGCCGGGCGAAGGCGGTGCCCTCCTCCAGGATCGGCGTTGCCTCCCGGGAGCGCCCGACGGCTTCGAGTCCGGCGGGCAGGTTCACGTACGCGCGTCCGGCGACATAGGGGAAGCCCTCCTCGAGGGCCCGTTCCTTGACCTCGTACATTTCGGCGAGTCCCGCCTCGGTGTTGCCCGCGTCGGCGATAAGGCTGCCGAGGGTGAGGCGGGCGTTCAGCTCTATCTCGCGGGTGCCGACCATGCGCGCGTACTGCACGGCCCGCTCGGCGGCGGCGAGCGCCTCGGGTCCGGGCTGGTGCAGCATCGACCAGTTGGCGACGTTGGTGAGGACCTCGGCGTGCACCTCGGAGGGCGGCAGGCCGCGCAGGAGGTCCTGCGCGGTGGCCAGTTCCTGCCAGCCGTCGCCCCGGGCCAGTGCCTGGACGAGCCGGGAGCGCTGGGTCCAGAACCAGGCGGCGCGCAGCGGGTCGTCCTCGTCGTCCAGGATTCTCAGCGCACGCCGGATGATCTTCAGAGCGCGTTCGCGTTCGCCGCAGAAGCGGCCGGCGACGGCGGCCTCGGCCATCAGGTCGAGATAGCGCAGCGGGGTGGTCGCGGGGTCGCAGCCGCAGGGAGGGTAGGAGGCGGTGTAGTCGACGGGGCGCAGCCCGGCACGCACGTCCGCGGGGGCGGCGTCCCACAGCTCCATCGCGCGTTCCAGGAGCCGCAGTTGTTCCGAATAGGCGTCGCGGCGGCGGGCGGCGACGGAGGCGGCGAGGACGGCGGGCAGGGCCTTGGCGGCGTCGTTCGCCTGGTACCAGTAGCTGGCCAGGCGGGTCACGCGCTGGTCGGCGGGGACGAGGCTCGGATCGGCCTCCAGGGCTTCGGCGTAGCGACGGTTGAGGCGGGAGCGCTCGCCGGGCAGCAGGTCGTCGCCGACTGCCTCGCGGACCAGGGAGTGGCGGAAGCGGTACCCGTCGCCCGTGGGGGCGGCGAGCAGGATGTTGGCGTTCACCGCCGCGCGCAGCGCCTCGATGAGGTCGTCCTCGGCGAGCCCGGCGACGGCGGCCAGCAGCCGGTACTCGACGGTGGAGCCGCCCTCGGCGACGATCCGGGCGACCCGCTGGGCGCTCTCGGGCAGCGCCTCGACACGGACCAGGAGCAGGTCGCGCAGCGAGTCGGTGAGGCCGTTGCAGGAACCCTCGTGGGCGGCGACGGCGAGTTCCTCGACGAAGAAGGCGTTGCCGTCGGAGCGTTGGAAGATCGCGTCGACCCTGGTGGGTTCGGGTTCGGCGGCATGGATGCCGGCGATCTGGCGGGCCACTTCCTCGCGGTTGAAGCGGGGCAGCTCGATGCGCCGGACCGTGCGCAGCCGGTCGAGTTCGGCGAGCAGGGGGCGCAGCGGGTGGCGGCGGTGGATGTCGTCGGAGCGGTAGGTGGCGAGGACGACGAGGCGGCCGGTGCGCAGGGTGCGGAACAGATAGGCGAGCAGATGGCGGGTGGAGGCGTCGGCCCAGTGCAGGTCCTCCAGGGCGACGACGACCGGGCGGCAGGCGGCGACGCGCTCCAGAAGGCGGGCGGTGAGCTCGAAGAGGCGGGCCATGCCCTCCTCGTCGTGGCGGCTCGCGCCCGATTCGCCCAACTCGGGCAGCAGCCTGGCCAGTTCTTCCTCCTGGCCGGCTGCCGCGGCGGCCAGCTCAGCGGGCAGCTCACGGCGCAGTGCGCGCAGCGCGGTGGAGAACGGGGCGAAGGGCAGCCCGTCGGCGCCGATCTCGACACAGCCGCCGAGCGCGACCACGGCACCCTTGCCGACGGCCGCGGTGGCGAACTCCTCGACGAGGCGGGTCTTTCCGACCCCGGCCTCACCGCCCAGCAGCAACGCCTGCGGCTCGCCCGCCGCGGCACGGGTGAGCGCGTCGTTCAGCGTGTCCCATTCCTCGGCGCGGCCGACGAACACCGGACTGACGGACCTGGTCTCCACGCCCCCGAGCATCGCACGGGGGTCCGACAACTCGGCACCGGTATTCGGCAGGGGACGCGGCGCCCGCGCGCGCCTTTCGCGGGCGCCGGTCTCCTCACGTGCCGCGGCTGCGGGGCGGCGGCGGCCGGCCGCCCGGTCCCCCGCCGCCCCGCGCGTCGGCGGCCCCCCGTTCCCGGCCGCGCTCATGAGGCCCCCGCTCTCCGTGCTCACGCGACCCGTGGCGGCCGGTGCCGTCGTGGGCTGCGGGTATGCGACTCGCTCTGCGCGGTGTGGGGCGCGGTTTCGTGACGGGCGGCGCGGGCGAGGCGCACCGCCTCGCGCGCCCTGCGCTCGTGCGCCGCCCGGCGCAGCAGATCGGCGGAACGCGCCTGGGACAGCTCGTACTCGAACATCTCGTCTCCCCTGGAGATCCGGTGGGTGTCATCGCTTGCCGCGATGCCTCCACCTTCGTCTCCCAGGGGGGGTCCGCCACATCGGGAGAGTTCCGCATCTTGCGAGGCGGGCGGAACCTCAGACGCGTGTGAGGGGTCTTAGGGTGCGCGTAAGTGCCTTACGCGCACCCTAAGACCCCTCAGTAACTGCGGGGTTCAGCCCGTGGCGGGCAGCCCGAGCAGGACGCCGGTGTACTTCAGGACGGCAAGGAGCAGGCCGATCACGCCGAGGGCGACACCGCCCCAGGCGACCGACTTGATCCACGGCGCCTGAGGCCTGCCGGGGGTACCGAACGCGGGGCGGGCCAGGACCACGACACCGGCGATGAGTGCGGCCAGGGCGAACGCACCGGCCCACAGGGCGTTGGCGGCCCAGGCGTCGCCGTAGCCCTCCTTGACCATCGTCGCGACGTCGGCGGACTGCGAGGTCTGCATCTGGCCGATCAGCGACTCGCGCGCGGAGGCCACGGTGCCGACCCAGCTGCCGGTGAGCGAGACGACGCCGAGCGCGGCGGACACGACGGCACCGGCGCCCTGGCCGACGCCCGTGGGGCCGCTCTGCGCGGCCTGGACCGCTTCGGGCCGCTCGTCACCGTCCTCGGCGGCGGGGTTGCCGCCGTCCGCGGTGCCGTCCTCCGTGGCGGTGACGGCCGCCGTCCCGACCTGTTCCTCGTCGGTCTTCGCCCCGGCCTCGGTGCCGGTCTCGGCGGGGGTCTCGTCAGTCTTTGTTCCCATGCCCCGCACCGTACGGACGCTGTCTGAGAGGTTCCTTAATGATCGCTGTGAGCGTCACGCGCGCGTGTCGCTGTGAGCGTCACGCGCGCATGCCCCGGCCCACTCCGGCGCCAGTACCGCCCAGATCTCGTAGTCCTGCCGCACGCCCCGCCAGGGGAAGGTCTCGCGCAGTACGCCCTCCCGGGTCATGCCCAGCCGTCGCGCCACGTTGATGCTGGCGGTGTTGCCGGACGCCGCGTGCCATTCCACGCGGTGCATGCCGCGCTCGCCGAACGCCCAGTCGATCAGTACCCGGGACGCGCGCGTGACGAGGCCGCGTCCGGTGGCCGCCGGCTCCAGCCAGCAGCCGATCTCGCAGACCCCGGTGGCGGCGTCGAAGACGCGGAAGAGGACGCCGCCGGTGAGCTTGCCGTCCAGCCAGACGCCGTGCAGGGAGCCGGTGTCGGCGGCGCGCTTGTCGGCGTACGACTGGAGGAGCCCACGGGCCGAGTCGAGGTCGGTGACCTTGGAGCCGAACGGGATGTGCTGGGTGATGAAGTCCCGCCCACGGTCGAGGTGCGCGAGGAACTCCTCGGCGTGCCACGGCTCCAGGGGGCGCAGTCGGGCTCCGTCGTCACCCAGGGATATCGCGTACATCCGAACGCCGCTCCTTCTCCAGTAGGTCCACGACGTCCGTGAGCTTCTCACGTTCGGCCTCGACGTCCGGGAGATTTTCCTGCGCGGTCCGGCACTCGGGCGGCTCGATGCTGATCCGGGGCAGGTACTTGTCGAGCCGGCGGGGCAGCCACCAGTTGGCGCCGCCGAGCAGGTGCATGAGGGCGGGGACCAGCAGTGTGCGGAGCACGAAGGCGTCCAGGGTGACGGCGGCGGCCAGGGCGATGCCGAACATGGCGATCACACGGTCGCCACTGAGCACGAAGGCGAGGAAGACCGAGATCATGATGACCGCGGCCGAGTTGATCACCCGGCCGGTCTCGGCGAGGCCGATCCGGACGGCCCGCCGGTTGTCACCGGTCTCCAGCCACTCCTCGTACATCCGGCTGACCAGGAAGACCTGGTAGTCCATGGAGAGCCCGAAGAGCACCGACACCATGATCACGGGTAGGAAGGGCTCGATCGGGCCCGCGCGGCCGAGGCCGAGCAGATCGCTGCCCCAGCCCCACTGGAAGATCGCGACGACCACCCCGAACGAGGCGGCGACGGCGGCCACGTTCATCGCGGCGGCCTTCAGCGGTATGCCGACGGACCGGAAGGCGAGCAGCAGCAGCACACAGCCGAGGCTGATGACGACACCGATGAACAGCGGCAGCTTGTCGACGATGACCTCGGCGAAGTCGTCGTAGCCGGCGGTGACGCCGCCGACGTGCACGTCGAGCGAGGTGCCGGCCTCGGCGCGTGGCAGCGCCTCGGTGCGCAGCCGGTCGACGAGTTCACTGGTGCTCGCGGACTGCGGGGACGACTCGGGTACGACGGTGAGGTACGCGGTGCGGCCGCCGGAGTCGAACATCACCGGGGCCACGGCGGCGACGCCCTCGGTGCCGCGCAGGGCGCTGCCGAGGCTGTCGGCGGCGAGCCGGTCCTCGGCGCCGTGGATCTTGGTGACGAGGGTGAGGGGGCCGTTGACGCCGGGTCCGAAGCCCTCGGCGAGGAGGTCGTACGCCTGCCTGGTCGTCGTCGACTCGGGGTTGTTGCCCTGGTCGGAGGTGCCGAGGCGGAGCGAGAGTGTGGGCAGGGCGAGCAGGGTGATCACCGCGAGCGCGACGGCGCCGAGCTTCTTGGGGTGCCGTTCGACGAAGGCGGACCAGCGCGCGGCGAACCCGGTGGGCAGCTCGGGTTCGGGGCCGTGCTCCTCCAGCCGGCGTCGTTCACGGCGGCTGAGCGCGCGCATCCCGGCGAAGGACAGCAGTGCGGGCAGCAGGGTCACGGAGGCCGCGACGGTGAGCAGCACGGTCAGCGAGGCCGCTATGGCCACGCCGTTGAGGAAGCCGAGCTGGAGTATCAGCATCCCCAGCAGCGCGATGCAAACGGTCGCACCCGCGAACACCACCGCCCGTCCCGTGGTGGTGACGGCCGCGGTGGCCGCCTCGGGCACGCCCAGGCCGCGCTTCAGTCCGCGCCGGTGCCGGGTGACGATGAAGAGCGCGTAGTCGATGCCCACGCCGAGCCCGATCAGCACGCCCAGCACGGGCGCGAAGTCGGCCACGGTCATGGCGTGCCCGAGCAGCGCGATCCCGGCGTACGCGGTGCCGACGCCGACCAGCGCGGTGGCGATGGGCAGCAGGGAGGCGATCAGCGAGCCGAAGGCGACGAACAACACGACCGCGGCGACCGCCACGCCGACGATCTCGGCGACATGCCCGCCGGAGGTGTCGGTGACCCCGAGGGCGGTGCCGCCCAGCTCCACCTGGAGCCCGTCCGCCTCGGCGTCCTCGGCGATGGCCACGACGGCCCTGGCCTGGGACTCGGCGATGTTCTCGGGCTGGGCGCCGAAGGCGACGGTGGCGTACGCCGTACGGCCGTCCTCGCTGATCTGGGCCGCGCCCTGTCCGTCGTACGGGCTTACCACGGTCGCCACGCCGGGCAGTTGGGCCATGGACTGGAGCGCGCGGGTCATCGTCTGCTCGACGTCGGCGGCGCGGACCGTCCCGGACCCCGTGTGCCAGACGACCGTTCCGGCGGCGCCGCCCAGGTCGGGGAAGCCCTCCTTCAGCAGCTGCTGTGCCCTGTCCGACTCGGTGCCGGGGACCTGGTAGTCGTTCGAGTACGCCGTTCCGGCCACGGCGGCGGCCGCGGTCACCCCGCCGAAGGCGAGTAGCCACAGGAGAACCGTGGCCAAACGGTTCCGAACACACCACCTGGCGAGGGCTGCCACGAACGTGCTCCCAAGATATGACTTGTGGATCTTTGACCGGGAACAGTCGTCCATGTACTGAACAGCCCGCAAAGAACGCATGAGCAATGCCCAGCCACTGTTACAGGGAGAATTGATCGTTGGGTGATTTCGTGCGCTTATTCACAGGAATGGGAGGCAGCTCACAGGACACTCGCTTGAACTCTGTCGCCCGTCAGTCCACCTGGTCTCCGAACGCCATCACCATCACTCCACCGACCAGCAGCCACAGCGCCCGCCGGGTGCGCCCCCGCGACCCGAGCACCGCGGCACCCGCGCAGACGGCCGCCCCGAGGGCGTAGGCGGCCGGTACGAGCGCCGGTGCGGCGTCCATGGCCCGCAGTACGGACGCCGCCGCCCCTACGACCGCCAGAAGCCCGCCCGTTCCGATGGCGGCCCAGCGGGCCCGCCGCGCCTCCCCCACCGCATCGCCGGCGTCTTCTGCGGCCGCGGTGGCCTGCTCGGCCTCGGCGGGGGCCTCGGCAGTCTCGGGGGGCGTCTCGGAATCAGCACGTCCGCTCATGGCGGGCGAGCGTAGCGGGCTCGCAGCTGCGCAAATGACGGGGGGCGCGGCAAGATCGCCACGCCCCCCGATCAACACGGTGGATCAGCCTTCGCCGACGCCCAGCTTCTGAAGGATCAGCTCCTTGACGCGGGCCGCGTCGGCCTGCCCCCGGGTGGCCTTCATGACCGCGCCGACCAGGGCGCCGGCCGCCGCCACCTTGCCGCCGCGGATCTTGTCCGCGATGGCCGGGTTGCCGGCGATGGCCTCGTCGACGGCCGTGCCGAGGGCGCCTTCGTCGGAGACGACCTTCAGGCCACGCTTGTCGACGACCTCGTCGGGAGTGCCCTCGCCCGCGAGGACGCCCTCGATGACCTGGCGGGCCAGCTTGTCGTTCAGGTCGCCGGTGGTCACCAGCTCGGTGACGCGGGCGACCTGGGCGGGCGTGATCGCCAGCTCGTCCAGGGCCTTGCCCGACTCGTTGGCGCTCCGGGCCAGTTCACCCATCCACCACTTACGGGCGGACGCGGCGTCGGCGCCGGCCTCGATCGTGGCGACGATCGGGTCCAGCGCACCGGCGTTGAGAATCGCCTGCATCTCGGTGCCGGAGATGCCCCAGTCGTCGCGGAGCCGGTTGCGGCGCACCAACGGCAGCTCGGGGAGCCCACCACGCAGCTCCTCGACCCACTGGCGGGACGGGGCGACCGGGACCAGGTCGGGCTCCGGGAAGTACCGGTAGTCCTCGGCCTCCTCCTTCACGCGGCCCGAGGTGGTGGATCCCGTGTCCTCGTGGAAGTGGCGGGTCTCCTGCACGATCGTGCCGCCGGACGACAGCACGGCCGCGTGCCGCTGGACCTCGAAGCGGGCCGCGCGCTCCACGGACCGCAGCGAGTTGACGTTCTTCGTCTCGCTGCGCGTGCCGAACTTCTCGGCACCCTTGGGCATCAGCGACAGGTTGACGTCGCAGCGCATCTGGCCCATCTCCATGCGGGCCTCGGAGACGCCGAGCGCACGGATCAGTTCGCGCAGCTCACGGACGTACGCACGGGCGACCTCGGGAGCGCGCTCGCCCGCGCCGACGATCGGCTTGGTGACGATCTCGATCAGCGGGATGCCGGCGCGGTTGTAGTCGAGCAGGGAGTGGGACGCGCCGTGGATACGGCCGGTGGCGCCGCCGACGTGCGTCGACTTGCCGGTGTCCTCCTCCATGTGCGCGCGCTCGATCTCCACGCGGAAGGTCTCGCCGTCCTCCAGCTGCACGTCGAGGTAGCCGTTGAAGGCGATCGGCTCGTCGTACTGGGAGGTCTGGAAGTTCTTCGGCATGTCCGGATAGAAGTAGTTCTTCCGGGCGAAGCGGCACCACTCGGCGATCTCGCAGTTCAGCGCGAGGCCGATCTTGATCGCGGACTCGACGCCGGTCGCGTTGACGACCGGGAGCGCGCCGGGCATGCCGAGGCAGACGGGGCAGGTCTGGGTGTTCGGGTCGGCGCCGAGCGCGGTCGAACAGCCGCAGAACATCTTGGTCCTGGTGCCGAGTTCGACATGGACCTCAAGGCCCATGACGGGGTCGTACGACGCCAGCGCGTCCTCGTACGACACCAGGTCGGTCGTGGTGGTCACGGTGAAAACTTCCCTCTCAGCCCAGCAGGACGTCGTCGTCGCCCAGCCGCTTCAGCTCGCGGTAGAGCATGGCGAGGCCGGTCACGACACCGGCGGCGGTCACGACGGCGTCGACGAGCCGCAGCGTGTCACTCTCGGCGCGCGCCTTCTTGATCTGCTTGGCCACGCCGATCGCGCCGAACGCGGTGGCGGCCATGGACAGGTACGTACCGGACTTGGACTTCTTGAAGCCCTTGGCCTTGGTCAGTGCACTCACAGCGACGGAGCCTCCTCCAGAAGCGGGTGTCCCCACTTTTCCACGAGGGCGGCCTCGACGGCGGCGCCCACCTTGTAAAGGCGGTCGTCCTTCATCGCCGGGGCGATGATCTGCAGCCCGACCGGCAGGTTGTCCTCCGGGGCGAGACCGCAGGGCAGCGACATGGCCGCGTTGCCCGCCAGGTTGGTCGGGATGGTGCAGACGTCGTTGAGGTACATCGCCATCGGGTCGTCGATGCGCTCGCCGATCGGGAAGGCGGTGGTCGGCGTCGTCGGGGAGACGATCACGTCGACCTGCTCGAACGCCTTCTCGAAGTCCTGCGTGATCAGCGTGCGGACCTTCTGGGCGCTGCCGTAGTAGGCGTCGTAGTAGCCGCTCGACAGGGCGTACGTGCCGAGCATGACGCGGCGCTTGACCTCGGGGCCGAAGCCCGCCTCGCGGGTCAGGGAGGTGACCTCCTCCGCCGAGCGCGTGCCGTCGTCACCGGAGCGCAGGCCGTAGCGCAGACCGTCGAAGCGGGCGAGGTTGCTGGAGCACTCGGACGGGGCGATCAGGTAGTACGCCGACAGGGCCAGGTCGAAGGAGGGGCAGTCCAGCTCGACGATCTCGGCGCCCAGTTCCTTGAGCAGCACGATCGACTCGTCGAACCGCTGGATGACACCGGCCTGGTAGCCCTCGCCGCGGAACTGCTTGACGACGCCGACGCGCATGCCCTCGACGCTGCCGTTGCGGGCGGCCTCGACCACCGGCGGGACCGGGGCGTCGATCGAGGTGGAGTCCATCGGGTCGTGCCCGGCGATCACCTCGTGCAGCAGCGCCGCGTCCAGGACCGTACGGGCGCAGGGCCCGCCCTGGTCGAGGGAGGACGAGAACGCCACCATGCCGTAGCGCGAGACGGCCCCGTAGGTGGGCTTCACGCCGACCGTGCCGGTGACGGCGGCCGGCTGGCGGATCGAGCCGCCGGTGTCGGTGCCGATGGCGAGCGGGGCCTGGAAGGAGGCGAGCGCGGCGGAGGAGCCGCCGCCGGAGCCACCGGGGATGCGGGTCAGGTCCCAGGGGTTGCCGGTGGGCCCGTACGCGCTGTTCTCGGTCGAGGACCCCATGGCGAACTCGTCCATGTTGGTCTTGCCGAGGATGACCACGTCGGCGTCCTTCAGACGCTTGGTGAGGGTGGCGTCGTACGGCGGGATCCACCCTTCCAGGATCTTGGAACCGACCGTGGTCGGGACGCCCTCGGTGGTGAAGATGTCCTTCAGCGCCAGCGGTACGCCGGCCAGCGGGCCGAGCTTCTCGCCGCGCTCGCGCTTGGCGTCGACGGCACGCGCCTGGGCGAGTGCGCCCTCGCGGTCGATGTGCAGGAAGGCGTGGACCTTCTCGTCGACGGCCTCGATGCGGGCCAGGTGGGCCTCGGCGACCTCGACGGCCGTGAGCTCGCCGGAGGCGATCCTCGCCGCGGTCTCGGCGGCGGTGAGGGTGATGATTGCGTCCGTCATGCGGGTTACTCCTCCCCCAGGATCTGCGGCACCTTGAAACGCTGCTGCTCCTGGGCCGGGGCGCCGGACAGCGCCTGCTCGGGGGTGAGCGAGGGGCGGACCTCGTCCGGGCGCATGACGTTCGTCAGCGGGAGCGGGTGCGAGGTCGGCGGTACGTCTTGGTCGGCGACCTCGCTGACGCGGGCGACCGCGCCGATGATGTCGTCCAGCTGGCCGGCGAAGTGGTCGAGCTCTTCGGGCTTCAGCTCCAGACGCGCCAGCCGGGCGAGGTGGGCGACCTCCTCGCGCGTGATGCCAGGCATGCAGCGATCCTCTGGGGTGAGTGTGAGTGGTTTGGGCCCAATCCTATGGGGCGGGGGCGCCTACCTGTTATCCACTCACGACCCGCACCCGCCACACACCATGACCCGGCGGACGCGTACGCGATTGTCACCCTCTGCACTTACTGTCGATTCA
>NZ_JBFBJT010000081.1:0-32993 GCF_040686175.1 Streptomyces sp. NPDC086077
TCTGGGCGTCGTTCGCGATGCTGGTCACCGCCACGCCGGTGCTCGCCTGGCGCTGGGAGCTGCGGCAGGCGCAGCCGGCCGGGCCGGACGGGTCACCCCTCCGGCCCGGCCGCCGTTCGTTGCAGGTCCGTGGTGTGCGTCGCCGGCTGCCAGCCCGGGCCGCGGAACAGCCGTCCGGCGCGCTCGCCCCAACCGCGTGCCGCCTTCAGGTCCCTGGCGATGGCGGCGTACTCGTGGGTGGCGACCTTCAGCGGGTTGTACGTGCCGATGTTCTTGGTCAGCCCGTACACCGGCCGTTCGGTCTCGGCGACGAAGGAGCCGAAGAGGCGGTCCCAGACGATGAGGATGCCGCCGAAGTTGCGGTCGAGGTAGCCGCCTTGGGAGGCGTGGTGCACCCGGTGGTGGGACGGCGTGTTGAACGCGAACTCGAACCAGCGGGGCATCCTGTCGATCCGCTCGGTGTGGATCCAGAACTGGTAGACGAGGTTCGCGGACGAGCAGAAGGCCAGCGCGGCCGGATGCACCCCAAGAAGGATCAGAGGGACGTAGAACGGCCAACTGCTCAAAGCAGTCCAGGGCTGGCGCAGCGCGGTGGTCAGGTTGAACTTCTCGCTCGAATGGTGCACCACGTGGCAGGCCCACAGGATGCGGATGACGTGATGGCCGCGGTGCGACCAGTAGTAGAAGAAGTCCTGCGCGAACAGCATCAGCACCACGGTCCACCACAGCACGGGCACCCGAAGCGGCGTCAGCTCGTAGAGGGCCGTGTAGACGGCGACGACCGGAATCTTCCAGAGCAGATCGAAGAAGAGGCTGCCGAGTCCCATGGTGACGCTCGTGGCGGCGTCCTTGGTTTCGTAGCCGGCCGCGTCCTCGTCGGGATGGAGGCGGACGCTGATCATCTCGATGACGGCGAGCAGCACGAAGGCCGGTATGGACCAGACCACGACGTCGGGGAGGTTCGGCATGGGAGCACCGTAGGGCCCCTGGTCGGCCACGGCCAGGGGTTGTTACCAACAAGTATTACCAACGGTGCGCGCTTGCCCGCCGGCGATCCTCGCCCATGGCGCGCCCCTGACCGGCCCTCACACCCACGGATGTATGCCTCTCGAACAGGCGGCTGGACCAGGGGACCTGACGGACAGCGATGTCAGTCGGGGCCCGTATCCTCAGTGACCATGCTCGAAGACCGTGCGACCGCAGCGTCCTCCCCGGCAGTCTGGCCGACCGCGTATCCCCAGGGATACGCGGTCGTTGACGTGGAGACCACCGGCCTGGCCCGGGACGACCGGATAATCTCCGCGGCCGTCTACCGGCTGGACGGGCGCGGCGAGGTCGAGGACCACTGGTACACGACGGTCAACCCGGAGCGGGACCCGGGCCCCGTGTGGATCCACGGCCTGACGAGCGAGGCGCTCGAAGGGGCGCCGCTCTTCGGGGACATCGCCGAGGAGTTCGCGACCCGGCTGGAGGGCCGGGTACTCGTCGCGCACAACGCCGTGTTCGACTGGCAGATGATCGCCCGCGAGTACGCGCGCGTGCGGCGCGCGGCTCCGGTGCGTCAGCGGCTGTGCACCATCGCCCTGTCCAAGGCGCTGGAGCTCCCGCTGCCCAACCACAAGCTGGCGTCGCTGGCCGCGCACTTCGGCGTCGTGCAGCAGCGGGCGCACCACGCGCTGGACGACGCGCGCGTGCTGGCGGAGGCGTTCCGGCCGAGCCTGCGGGCCGCGGCGGAGGGCGGCGTACGACTGCCGCTCCACGAGTGCCGGCCGCTGACGGAGTGGGCCGAGCAGCCCACGGCGCGCATCGGGCAGCAGGCGGGCGGGCACGGCGCCCACAGCGGCTACCGACCCGGCAGTTGGCGCCCGTCCCGCAAACGGCCCGCCTGCCCGTACCCCAACCCGGGGCGGTACGAGGAGGGCAAACCCCTCAAGCAGGGCATGCGGATCGCCTTCTCCGGGGACACCTCGACCGATCGCGAGCTGCTGGAGGACCGCGCCGTCGAGGCCGGGCTGCATGTCGCCACGAGCCTGTCCCGGCTGACCAGCCTGCTCGTCACCAACGACCCGGACTCGGGCACGTCGAAGGTCGTCAAGGCCCTGCAGTACGGCACGCCGGTGGTCGACGAGGCGGCATTCGGGCAGCTCCTCGGGGACGTGGAAGCGGCGTCCGAGGGATGACCGTACGGACGGGTGATTGGTGCGCGACTCGCCCGGCGCCCGCTCGCCCGCGCCCCGGGGACGGCTCACCCTGTGGCGCATGGCGAATTGCGAAGTTTGCGGCAACAACTACGGAATGACCTTCGAGGTCCACGCGCAGGGCGCGGTGCACGTCTTCGACTGCTTCGCCTGCGCGATCCACCGCATGGCGCCCATCTGCGAGCACTGCCGGGTCCAGATCATCGGCCAGGGCGTCGAGGTCGAGGGCCACTGGTACTGCGGTGCCCACTGCGCCCGCGCGGAGGGGAGGGTGGGCATCGTCGACCGCGTCTGAGCCCCGGGGAGTCCTCCCCCACCCCCACGCACCGCACCCCACGGCCCGAGATGTACGGTCGTGGGGTGTACCGCTTCCTGTTGTCCCGGCAGTGGGTGATCCTCACCCTTGTCGCCCTCGCTCTCATCCCGACGATGATCGAGCTGGGCTTCTGGCAGCTGCACCGGCACGAGCGCAGGGTCGCGCTGAACGACGTGATCGCCGAGTCGCTGGCCGCCGCACCGGTCCCCGTCGAGTCGCTGACCGCGCCCGGAGCCGAGGTCAGCGACGCCGACCTCTACCGGCGCGTGACCGCGAAGGGACATTTCGACACCGCGCACGAGGTCGTCGTACGCCGCCGCACCAACGCGGACGACGAGGTCGGCTATCACGTGCTCACCCCCTTCGTCCTCGACGACGGCAAGGTGCTGCTCGTCAACCGGGGCTGGGTGCCCTCGGACGGGCTGAGCCAGACCGCGTTCCCGAAACTCCCCGCGTCCCCGCAGGGCGAGACCACGGTCACCGGGCGGCTGATGCCCGACCAGACCACCGCCGAGAGCGGCATCAAGAACGTCCAGGGCCTGCCCGACCGCCAGATCATGCTGATCAACAGCGCGCAGGAGGCCGAGCGCCTCGGCAAGCAGGTCCTCGGCGGTTACGTCGAACTGACCGCGCCCGAGCCGAAGGGCGACACACCGGAGCTGATCCCCGCCCCGGACCATGACAGCATCGGCAACCACATGGCGTACGCCATCCAGTGGTGGCTGTTCTCGGCGGGCGTTCCCGTCGGCTGGGTGATCCTGGCCCGCCGCGAGGCCCGGGACCGCGCGCAGGAGGCGGCGAAGGAGCAGCAGGAGGGGACCGCGCCCGCGCCGGTGTAGCCCGCGCCCGCGCGGCTCTCGCCCACAGGACCCGGATTGCTCTGCCGGTCCCCCGGGAACCCGCACTCCGTGCACCCGCTCACCAGGAACTCCGCCGAGGACGACGCCGGCAGCCGCATCGAGGACTACGCCCTGATCGGCGACGAGCAGACCGCCGCGCTCATCGGCAGGGACGGCTCCGTCGACTGGCTGTGCCTGCCCCGCTTCGACTCCGCCGCCTGCTTCGCCAGGCTGCTCGGCGACGAGGACAACGGCCACTGGCGAATCGCCCCCAAGGCCGCCGACGGCGGCGACGCCACCCCGCCCACCTGCACGCGCCGCGCGTACCGCCCCGGCACCCTGGTCCTGGACACCGAGTGGGACACCCCGGAGGGCTCGGTCCGCGTCACCGACCTGATGCCGCAGCGCGACCGCGCACCCGACGTCGTCCGGATCGTGGAGGGGCTCAGCGGTCGCGTGACCGTCCGCAGCACGCTCCGGCTGCGCTTCGACTACGGCTCCATCGTGCCGTGGATGCGCCGTTCCGACGGACACCGGGTGGCCGTCGCGGGCCCGGACTCGGCCTGGCTGCGCAGCGAGCCGCCGGTGCCGACGTGGGGCGAGGACTTCGGCACGCACTCGGAGTTCACCATCGGCGAGGGCGAGAAGGTCGCGTTCGTGCTCACCTGGCACCCCTCCCACGAGCCGCGCCCGCCCCTCGTCGACCCGTACGAGTCGCTGCGCCACAGCGTCGCGGACTGGCAGGCCTGGTCGGCCCGCTGCCGCTACCGGGGCCCGCACCGGGACACCGTGCTCCGCTCGCTGATCACCCTGAAGGCCCTCACCTACGCCCCGACCGGCGGCGTCGTCGCCGCCCCCACCACCTCCCTTCCGGAGGAACTCGGCGGGGTGCGCAACTGGGACTACCGCTACTGCTGGCTGCGCGACGCCACCCTCACCCTGGGCGCGCTGCTGGCGGCCGGCTACCACGAGGAGGCGGAGGCCTGGCGCGACTGGCTGGTGCGCGCGGTCGCGGGCGCCCCGGCGGACATGCAGATCATGTACGGGCTGGCGGGCGAGCGGCGGCTGCCCGAGGCCGAGCTGCCGTGGCTGGCCGGGTTCGCCGGTTCCGCTCCGGTCCGGATCGGCAACGACGCCGTGCTGCAGTTGCAGCTGGACGTGTACGGCCAGGTGATGGACTCGCTGTCGCTCGCGCGCATCTCGGGGATGGCCGTAAGGCCGCACATGTGGCAACTGGAGTGCGCCCTTATGGAGTTCCTGCGGTCCGCGTGGCGGCAGCCGGACGAGGGGCTGTGGGAGGTGCGCGGCGGCCGCCGGCATTTCGTGCACTCCAAGGTGATGGTGTGGGTGGCCGCCGACCGCGCGGTGCGCACCATGGAGCGCGATCCGGAGCTGAAGGGCGATCTGGAGGGCTGGCGGGAGTTCCGCGAGGAGGTGCACCGGGAGGTGTGCGAGCGGGGCTACGACCCGGAACGCAACACCTTCACGCAGTACTACGGCTCCCGCGAACTGGACGCCGCCACGCTGCTCATCCCGCGCGTGGGCTTCCTGCCGGCTGACGACCCGCGTGTGAGGGGCACCATCGAGGCGGTCCGCGCCGAGCTCTGCCAGGGCGGCTTCCTGCACCGCTACAGCGCCGAACGCACCGCCGTCGACGGGCTGCCCGGTGGTGAGGGCACCTTCCTGGTGTGCTCGTTCTGGCTCGCGGACGCGCTGCACATGACGGGACGCACGCAGGAGGCCCGCGAGTTGTTCGAGCAGCTCGTGGGGCTGACGAACGACGTGGGGCTGCTGGCCGAGGAGTACGACCCCGTGGCCGGCCGCCAGCTGGGCAACTTCCCGCAGGCGTTCAGCCACATCGGTCTCGTGAACACGGCCCTCGCCCTGTTCGGGGACGAGGAGGCAGGATAGATCGCATGGATCTTGGACTGAAGGACCGGGTGTACGTCGTCACCGGGGCCACCCGCGGGCTGGGCAACGCCTCCGCGCGCGAGCTGGTGGCCGACGGTGCGAAAGTCGTCGTCACGGGACGGGACGGGAAGCGTGTCGCCGACGCGGCGGCCGAGCTGGGACCGAACGCGCACGGCGTGGCCGTGGACAACGCCGATCCGGAGGCGGCGGCCCGGCTGATCGCCACGGCGCGGGAGCGGTTCGGCCGGTTCGACGGGGTTCTCGTCAGCGTGGGCGGTCCGCCCGCGGGGTTCGTCGCCGACGTCACCGACGAGCAGTGGCAGGCCGCTTTCGAGTCGGTGTTCCTGGGGGCGGTGCGGCTGGCCCGTGCGGCGGCCGCGGAACTGGAGGCCGGAGGTGTCATCGGGTTCGTGCTGTCGGGCTCGGTGTACGAGCCGATTCCGGCGCTGACGATCTCGAACGGTCTGCGGCCGGGGCTGGCCGGGTTCGCCAAGTCTCTGGCGGACGAGCTGGGTCCACGGGGCGTGCGGGTGGTGGGCGTGCTGCCGGGGCGGATCGACACGGACCGGGTGCGGGAGCTGGATTCCCTGTCGGCGGATCCGGAGGCCACCCGGGCGGCCACGGAATCGCGGATTCCGCTGCGGCGGTACGGGACGCCGCAGGAGTTCGGGCGGACGGCGGCCTTCCTGCTGTCGCCGGCCGCGTCCTACGTGACCGGGGTCATGGTGCCGGTGGACGGCGGGGCCAGGCACGGCTTCTGAGGCCGTCAACTCACCCTTTCCGCACGGTGCCTGACGCCCCTCAGCCGTACCTTGGCCGGCAGCGACGCCAGTCCCGCCGAATCGCGGGCGTGGCTGAGCGCACGGGTCGTCAGGTGGTTCAGCGCCTCCCCCGGGTCCACGTCGGGTTCCAGCAGGAGCCTGGCGCGGGCCTCGGGGGCGGTGCGACGGCCCCTGAGGCGGACCTGGGCGCGGGCCACGCCGTCCATGGCGCTCGCCTCGGCGGCTAGTACGTCCTCCAGGGCCCGGCCCCGCAGCAGCGCGCCCTCCCCGTCGCCGGTGTCGACCAGCACCTCGGCGAGCCGGCGCCGGCGCACCACCGCGACCAGCCACCACAGGGCGAGCAGGAACAGCGCCGCGAGCGCCGCGACGACGGCCGGCCACCACCAGCCCGCGTCCCGCCACCGGGTCCGCTCGGCGTCGGCCAGCAGTACGTCGTCGCGTCCGGCGTGGATCCACCAGGACGGCGCCTCCACCCCGAGCCCGACGGCCAGCACCGCCCCGCCCAGCACGAGCAGCACGAGTCCCGCGACGCCGAGCAGTACCCGGTTGACGGTCCTGAGCACCGCGCTCACCCCTTCCGGCCGGGCCGGCGGACGTGCACCGACAGCGCGGGGCTGCGGGACAGGCCCAGCGCCCGGATCGCGTCGGCGAGCACGTCGTCCAGGTCGGCGCGTACGTCGTCGAGTTCACGGAAGTGCGACACCGCGCGGACGTCGGCTCGCCTGCGCCCCATCCGCACCCGCGCCGACTGCACCCCGGACACCTCCATGGCCCGGTCGCGCAGCACGGTCGCGGCGGCGCTCCGGTCCAGTCCGGCACGGACGTCGGGGTGCGTGCGCCGCATGGGCAGCACGGCACGCAGGCCGGGCGTCGCGGCGAGCACGATCAGCCAGAGGCCGAGGGCGGCGGCGACGCCCGCGCCGACCAGGACCCAGACGTCGTCGAGGGGGCGTCCGGCGAGTTGCCGGGCCAGTTCGCGGCGCCAGTACATGGCCTGCCGGCCTGCGCGTACGGCGGCGATGTCGTAGAGGAAGAGGCCCGACAGGACCAGTAGCAGGGTGGCGGCGACGGCCGCGGGGACGCGGCGGGCCGACCAGAAGCGGCGCGTCCTGCCGTCCTCGCCGTCGGCACCGGGCCGGGGCTCGTAGGCGGCGGCCGACGCGGACTGGCCCAGCGCCGGTTCGGCCTTCTCGATCACCGGCAGTCTCTGTGTGGTGCCCTCGGAGCCCTGGGGCTCGCTCATCGGGTCCTCCCCTGCGCCGCCGTCGCCGCCAGATGCAGCCGCTCCACCTGGACCGCGACCTCCGGAACCGCCATTCCCACCAACGCGCCTACCCGCTCGACCACATGACAACGCACCTGAGCACAGCGGGAACCGATGTCGGTGGGGTAGTCCAGTTCGAGATGGATGCGGACCCGGGCGGTGTCGACGGGCGTTCCCGCTGGTCCGGCGGCGGGGTGGGGAGCCTGAGGGCGGACCACGACCGTCGCCTGTGGACGGGCCGCCGACCGCGGCAGCGGTCCGAGCGCCTCGCGGGCGGCCTGGGCGGCGATCCCAGCGACCACCCGGTCGGCGATCGTGGTCCGGCCGCGCTCGCCCGCCGGGATGACGACACCCGTCCCGCGGGGTTCGTCCGGCTCGCCGCTCACGGGCGTCACCGCCGCCGGTCGCGGGCGCGGAAGAAGTCGCCGGCTTCCAGGTCCCCTTCCAGGAACCGGCCGACGACGAACCCTACGGCGCCCAGCGCCGCCACCAGTACGAACGCGCCGAACCCACCGAAGTACCCGGCGAAGCCCAGCGCCATTCCGGCGATCATGCCGACCACGGCCCTGCTCATCGTGCGCTCCTCAGCTCGTAGCCGTGCGGGTCGTTCGGGCCCGTAGAGATGTATCCCATGCCATTGTGGTGCATTACGGACTTCGGATGACGATACGTCACTGGATCCGGGGCTCCGGCTCCTCTTCCTCCTCGTCCGGCAGCTTGACGTCGCTCACCGCGATGTTCACCTCGACGACCTCCAGGCCCGTCATCCGCTCCACGGCCGCGACCACGTTCTCCCGGACGGACCGCGCGACATCCGCGATGGATACCCCGTAGTCGACGACGATCTCCAGGTCGAGCGCGGTCTGCACCTCGCCGACCTCGGCCTTCACGCCGCGCGTCACGGACTTCGACCCGCCGGGCACCCGGTCCCGCACGGCCCCGAAGGTGCGGCTCAGCCCACTGCCCATCGCGTGGACGCCCACGACGTCACGGGCGGCCAGCCCGGCGATCTTCTCCACGACACCGTCGGCGATGGTGGTCCTGCCCCGGGTCCCGGGATCCCCGCCGCCCCGCCTGACGGGCTGGCGGGTCTGCACCGTCGACTCGATCTCGCCCTCCGAGGTCTGCGTTCGGTCCCGGTCCATGTCGGTCATCGCCGTGCGTCCTTCCGTAGTCCTGCGAACACCGTAAGTGAGGATGCGCGGTCCCGCGCCGGGAATGCGGCAGGCTGGAGCAATGACGGCGGACCGATGGACGCAGGCAGTACGACAGCAGCTGAACCTCGGCAGACTGCTCCCGCTGGGCGGTCCGCGCGACGGTGCGTGGATCACGGAGGACGCGGCCGGGGCGGTTCTGCGGCACGCGGCGAGCGCGGTGCCGGGCGTGCGCCTGGGAACGCTGCGGCTCACGCATGCCGACCCGGACACCCCGCACGCGGCCGCCGTGCCCCCGCCGCCGAGCGCCCTGCCACCCGGTCCGCTCCGGGTGACGGCCGACTTCGCGGCCACGGCCGCCGAGCCGCTGCCGACGACGGCCGGCCGGTTGCGCACGACGCTGTCGGCCGCGGCGACGGAGCGGCTCGGACTGACGGTCGCGGAGGTCGACCTGCGGGTGACGGCCCTGCTGGACGAGGACACCGAACCCGACGCCGTACCGTCGCCGGAGCCGCCTCGGGCGCGGCAGCCCGCGGACGGCGAGGCCGCCGCCGTGGCCGCGGCGGCTCTGGCGGTGCCGGGCGTGTCACACCTGACCGGCGTGCTGGGCGGGACGGGCCGGGCGGTGCACATCGGGACGGACCCCGGCGAGGCCGCGTTGCCGCGCCGGCACGTCCGGGTGGAACTGGCCGTCGACGCGGACCACCGGGCCGTGGAGGTGGCCCGGAAGGTCCGCACGAGGGTGGGTATCGCGCTACCGGATCACCCGACGGTGGCCGTGCTGATCACGGCGGTCGCGCTCGGCTGAGGGCGTCACTCGCCGAGGCCCGCGAGGTCGCGCAACCTCCGCGCCTGCGCCGCGCGTTCGGCAACGCGCTGCTCCTCGTAGCTCCGCTGGCCCGCGCCCCGCAGCAGCGCCTTGGTCTCGATCACGGCGTCGCGCGGCGCGGCGAGGAGCGCCGCCGCCAGGTCGCGGACGGCGCCGTCGAGTTCCGCGGAGGGCACGGCGACGTTCGCCAGGCCGCTCTGCACGGCCTCGTCCGCCTGCACGGAGCGTCCCGTGACGCAGATTTCGAGCGCGCGGGCATAGCCGACGAGCCCGACCAGCGGATGCGTGCCGGTCAGGTCCGGGACCAGGCCCAGGCTGGTCTCGCGCATCGCGAACTGCACGTCGTCGGCGACGACGCGCAGGTCACAGGCGAGGGCGAGCTGGAAACCCGCGCCGATGGCATGCCCCTGCACCGCGGCGACGGAGACGATGTCGCTGCGCCGCCACCAGGTGAACGCCTCTTGGTACTCGGCGATGGTCGCGTCCAACTCCGCGTCGTCGCCGCGCGCGAGGTCGATGAAGGACGGCTCGCCGTCGAAGCCCTCGGGAGTGAAGGCCTGCCGGTCGAGGCCCGCCGAGAAGGACTTGCCCTCGGCGCGCAGCAGCACCACGCGGACGGTGCCCGGCAGCAGCCGACCGGCCTCGGCCAACGCCCGCCACAGAGCGGGGCTCTGCGCGTTGCGCTTGGCCGGGTTGGTCAGCGTCACAGTGGCGATCGCGTCGTCGACGGTGAGCCGTACGCCGTCCTTGTCGAGTACCGGGTCGAACGAAGCCATGGGGCGCCTCCGATGGGTGCGGTCATCGTGAGTGCCGTACCGAGGCACTCGTAAGTGACTGCACAGTAACCACCCAGCCGATCAGCGGACCGACCGGGTGGCCACCATCGAAGTCGAGGGGAACGCCCGGGCGTCAGGCCGAAGCGGCCTTCTTGCCCCGCGTCGCCCCGCCACGCCCACGGAGCGTGACGCCCGACTCGCTGAGCATGCGGTGCACGAAGCCATACGAGCGGCCGGTCTCCTCGGCCAATGCCCGGATGCTCGCACCGGCGTCGTACTTCTTCTTCAGGTCTGCCGCGAGCTTGTCGCGCGCGGCGCCGGTCACCCGGCTGCCCTTCTTCAGAGTCTCGGCCACCCGTGCCTCCTCATGGGAAGTGCGCTCTGGTCCCCTCATGATCACCCCTCCGGGCCTTCATGGCCACCCATTCGGCAAGGTCCGTGGGTGAGGGTTGTGACGACAGGAGCACATCCCCACAAGAGGAATCTCTGGTTCCGCCACGTGGCGCGCATACGGCCGAACGGGTTGTTCCACGAAGTGCCAGGTCAGGGCCACAGCGCCACCGAGGCCTTGTCGACAAAGGGAAGTGGCGGGAAATGGGTGTAGGACACACCGGGGTACGAGGAGATCTCACACAGATGATGGATCACGGCTAGGCCGAATGATCCATAGGCAGTGGATCAACCATTCGATCAAGCGGAACTGACCGATCGGTCGGGCGACCGATCGGCAGTCGAGCGGGCGAACGATGGCGTGCGGGCGATCAGGCGAGGGCGACCAGGTCCGCGTAGTCCGAGCCCCACAGGTCCTCGACGCCGTCCGGCAGCAGGATGATCCGCTCCGGCTGGAGCGCCTCGACGGCGCCCTCGTCGTGGGTGACCAGGACGACCGCGCCCTTGTAGGTGCGCAGCGCGCCGAGGATCTCCTCGCGGCTGGCCGGGTCGAGGTTGTTCGTGGGCTCGTCGAGAAGCAGCACGTTCGCCGAGGACACCACGAGGGTGGCGAGGGCGAGCCGGGTCTTCTCGCCGCCGGACAGGACACCGGCCGGCTTGTCGACGTCGTCACCGGAGAACAGGAAGGAACCCAGCGTCTTGCGGACCTCGACGAGGTCGAGGTCGGGGTTGGCGGAGCGCATGTTCTCCAGGACCGTGCGTTCGGGGTCGAGGGTCTCGTGCTCCTGCGCGTAGTAGCCGAGCTTGAGGCCGTGGCCCTCGATGACCTGGCCGGTGTCGGGCTTCTCGACACCGCCGAGGAGCCGCAGCAGGGTGGTCTTGCCCGCGCCGTTGAGGCCGAGGATGACGACCCGGGAGCCCTTGTCGATGGCCAGGTCGACGTCGGTGAAGATCTCCAGCGAGCCGTACGACTTGGAGAGTCCCTCGGCGGTGAGCGGCGTCTTGCCGCAGGGCGAGGGCTCGGGGAAGCGGAGCTTGGCGACCTTGTCGGACTGCCGGACGGCCTCCAGGCCGCTGAGCAGCTTGTCCGCGCGGCGCGCCATGTTCTGCGCGGCGACCGTCTTGGTGGCCTTGGCGCGCATCTTGTCGGCCTGCGAGTGCAGCGCGGCGGCCTTCTTCTCGGCGTTCTGCCGCTCGCGCTTGCGGCGCTTCTCGTCGGCCTCGCGCTGCTGCTGGTAGAGCTTCCAGCCCATGTTGTAGACATCGATCTGGGAGCGGTTGGCGTCCAGGTAGAACACCTTGTTGACGACCGTCTCGACCAGGTCGACGTCGTGGGAGATGACGATGAAGCCGCCGCGGTAGGTCTTGAGGTAGTCGCGCAGCCAGATGATCGAGTCCGCGTCCAGGTGGTTCGTGGGCTCGTCGAGCAGCAGGGTGTCGGCGTCCGAGAACAGGATCCGGGCCAGCTCGATCCGGCGGCGCTGACCGCCGGAGAGCGTGTGCAGCGGCTGCCCGAGCACCCGGTCGGGCAGGTTCAGCGCGGCGGCGATGGTGGCGGCCTCGGCCTCGGCGGCGTACCCGCCCTTGGTCAGGAACTCCGTCTCCTGACGCTCGTACTGCTTCATCGCCTTGTCGCGGGTGGCGCCCTTGCCGTTGGCGATGCGCTGCTCGTTGTCGCGCATCTTGCGGATCAGTACGTCCAGGCCACGCGCGGACAGGATGCGGTCGCGGGCGAGCACGTCGAGGTCGCCGGTGCGCGGGTCCTGCGGGAGGTAGCCCACCTCGCCGGAGCGGGTGACGGTGCCGCCGGCGGGCTGGCCCTCACCGGCGAGGACCTTGGTGAGGGTGGTCTTGCCGGCGCCGTTGCGGCCGACCAGGCCGATGCGGTCGCCCTTGGCGACACGGAAGGTGGCGGACTCGATGAGGACGCGGGCACCGGCGCGCAGCTCGATGCCGGAGGCGGAGATCACGGACAGACTCCTGGGCGGGTGGTTGGCGGGACGGGCGGCTGAGGACGTTTCCCGCCGTCTAATGCGCGAGGAGAATGGCCATGGGGCCAGTCTAACGGGGCCGTGCAACCAATTTTGGCGGGTGCGTCCGTTCCGGCGGCGAAGGCGGGTGGGCGGGACGCGGCCGCGGGCCCTCGAACGGGTCAGGTTCGTGGAAGTGGTCAAGGTCGTCGGGTCGCCGGCCCGAGGTGTCGTTGGCGAGCGGTGTGCGGTGCGGGGCGATCCGGCCGAGGTCGTCGACGGCGACGAGCTGGGTGGTCCAGGCGGCGCGCCTGCAGGGCTGGGCGACGAGCAGGGCGCCGCCCCGGCGCAGCGCGCGTTCCGGCTGGAAGGCGCAGCCCTTGCGGGCCGGCAGTACCCAACGCAGGTCGCCGTCGGCGGTGCGGTACGCCGCGATGCGGCCCGGGGTGACGACGGCGAGGATGCCGCGGCCCAGCGGGCGCAGGACGCCCGTGCCGCCGTGTGCCGCGAGCCAGCCGGCGGCCGCCGGGAGCGCGCGGTGCCAACGGACGGTGGTGCCGTCGGTGTCGGTGACGAGTCCGTCGTCCCAGAGCGTGATCGCCTCCCCGCGCGCGGGGAGCACGGTCAGGGGGCGGGCCCCTTCGCGCGTGTAGCGCCAGCGGACTCCGCCCGTTGCCCGCTCGTACGCCTCGACGGCTCCCCTGCGGGTCCGCAGTTCCGCGGGGGGGTGCTGCACGCGCGCGTGCACGGTGAGGCGGTCTCCGTAGGGGGCCGGCCGGGCCTGGTGGGCGGTGGCCAGGAGCGGGGCTGTGAGCAGGAGGGCGGCGACGGCTGCCGGGAGGCGGCGGAGCGCGCGCGGCGAGGGCGGGGGCACGGCGGGTTTCGTGTCCGGGGGGAGGGGATCGGTCGGGGGGAGGCGATCGGTCGGCTTCGCCTCGGCCGGCAGGACGACCACCGGGCTCCCTTCGACAGCCGTGCTCGCGGACAGGCGCAGAGCGTAGCGAGGGGTGCCGGGTGCCGCCGGGAGGCGGCGGGGCCGCGGTGAGCACGTCGCCCGTTCGGCCGCCCGCCCGGCGCCGGGACGCTTCAGGCCCGTGAGGATGGCGCGAAGGGGACTGTGCGGCAGAGGGTGGTGCGTTCATGCAGTTCGACGACGACGCCAGGCTGGACACGTCCGAGGTGCAGGACGTACGCGGCAGCCGGATTCCCGGTGGCAGGGCGACCGTCGGTGGTGGCCTCGCCGGTCTGCTGGCGCTGCTCCTCGGCCTCTTCTTCGGTGTCGGGCCGGACCAGCTGGGCCTGACCGACCAAAGCGCGGAGCCGGTGCCGACCTCGTCCTCGCTCGCGCAGGTGCAGCAGAACTGCCGTACCGGGCAGGACGCGAACACCAAGGACGACTGCCGGACGGTGGCGGTGGTCAACAGCGTGCAGGACTTCTGGGACGAGGAGTTCCAGCGGCGCAGAGGCACCTACTCGCGCTCCCCCACCGTCTTCTTCAGCCAGCGGGTCGGCACCGCGTGCGGCGCCGCGACCTCGGCGGTCGGGCCGTTCTACTGCCCAGGTGACCGGAAGGTCTATCTGGACCTGCAGTTCTTCGACGAGCTTCGGACGAAGTTCGGCTCCAGCGGCGGGCCGTTCGCGCAGGCGTATGTGGTGGCCCACGAGTACGGGCATCACGTGCAGGACCTGATGGGCACCCTCGGCCGGGCGCAGGACGGCGGGACGGGTGCGAACAGCGACGCGGTGAAGGTGGAGCTGCAGGCGGACTGCTACGCCGGGGTGTGGGCGCACCACGCCACGACGACCCCGGACGAGTCGACCGGGCGGCCGCTGATCACCAGCCTCACCGACGCCGACATCCGTGACGGTTTGGACGCGGCGGCGGCCGTGGGAGACGACCGGATCCAGGAGCGGTTCCAGGGGCGGGTGACGCCGGAGACGTGGACGCACGGGTCGGCGAAGCAGCGCCAGGCGTGGTTCCAGCAGGGGTACAGGACCGGCGACATGGCCCGGTGCAACACCTTCGGCTGAGGCTCGCACCGCCCGCGACGCCTCGGTACGGCCCGGCGCCGGCCGGCTTCGGTGCGGCCCGCGCCCGGCCGGGGCTTTTGTGCTTTTCGGACGGCGTTGTCGGTGGCGGATGCCACGATGAACGCACCGGGCGGGTCCTCGTAAGGCGACCCCGGCCCCGACGCACAGCCCCGACGCACGAAGGAGTGATCGGCATGGCAGGTACGAGCGGTGGCGGTCCGAGCATCTACCCGACGTTGCTGTACGCGGACGCGAAAGCGGCGATCAAGCAGCTCACGGAGGCCCTCGGCTTCACGGAACTGGCCGTCTACGAGGGCGAGGGCGGCACGGTGACGCACGCCGAGCTGGTGCAGGGCAACGGCGGGGTCATGATCGGCTCGAAGGGCCGCGGCGGGCTCTTCGACACGGTGATGAAGGACGCGGGACCGGTCGGGGTGTACGTCGTCGTGGACGACGTCGACGCACACCACCAGCAGGCCGTGGACCACGGCGTGGAGATCCTGATGCCCCCGACGGACCAGGACTACGGCTCACGGGACTACATGGCCCGGGACGCCGAGGGCAACGTCTGGAGCTTCGGCACCTACGCGCCCCGCACGGCCGACTGACCGCGCGCGGCCTCAGTTGCCCCCCGTGTGCACCTGGAAGGCCGCACGGCGCACGGCCTTGGCAAGGGCGGGGTCGGGGTGCGCGGCGGCCAGCGCGACCAGGACCTGCACGGTGCGCGGATGACCCACGGCACGCACCTCGTCGAGCAGGGCGGGCACGGTCGGCTGCACGGCGGACTCCAGATGCCGCACCAGGAGCGGCGCCTCGCCGTGGTCGGCGACGGCGGCGGCCGTGTCGACCCACAGCCAGGTGGCCTCCTCCCGGGTGAGCACCTCGTGGGCGTCCTCGGCGTCGGCGCCGTCGTGCTCCGCGAGCCACAACAGGGCGTACGGCCGCAGCGTCGGCTCGTCGAGCACGCCGCGGACGTCGGGCTCGGCGGGTGCGCCGACAACCCGCAGCGCCTCGAAGGCCAGGCCGCGCAGCAGGGCGTCCTCGCCGCGGGCGGCGTCGAGGAGTTCGGTGACGGCGCTTCCGACCGGCCGGGCCGCGAGCCAGGCGCGGTACTCCGCTCGGGCGGCGTTGGGCCGCAGCTGGGCGCAGCCGCGCAGCATGTCCTCGGCGACGGCCTCGATGTTGCCGGCGGGGCTCTGCGCGGCGACGCAGATCTGCTCCAGCTTGACCCAGACCGCCCAGCTGCCCAGGGGAGTGAGAGTGGCCTGCCCGGCGCCGTAGGTGAGGGCGCCGACGGAGGCGAGGGCGTGCAGGGCCCAGTCGAGGAGGGGTGCGAGCTCGGTGTCCTCGGGCCCGGCGTCGACGGTAGCCGCGGTGCCGGGGACCGGGGGGCTCGCGGGTTCACGCTGGGGGCCGTAGGGGACCTCGCAGCGTTCGGTGCGCAGTTCCGTGACCCGCTGCTGGAGGAGGTCGAGGAGCTGCTCGACGGGGACCGGACCGGCCGAGAGCTGGAGGAAGGAGAGCACCTGCGGCATCGCCGACACGACCTCGGCGACCGAGGCAGGTTCGTGGTCGGCGGGTTCCGGATGGGCGAGCGACCAGGCGTCGAAGAAGGCGACCCAGCCGCGCAGGACGGCGGTGTCGTCGCGGTCCCAGGCGCGCAGCCGCCAGCCGGGGCGGGCGATGTCGCCGTGCACCTCGACGAGCCCGGCGAGGCGGGCGGTGTCCCACTCGGCGCGGATCTGGGCCGCCGTCAGCCCCAGTTCAACGGCCGCCCGTTCGGCGGTCACGTCGGCGAGTGTGGCCTTGCCGTCGGAGGTCGCGTTGCCCTTGCCGGGGCGCAGGGCGGCATCGGCCCAGCGGGCGACGCGGGCCGCGCCCGCCAGCCTGGAGCGCGCCATTTTGGCCAGCTCCGCGGGGGCCGGTGTGCCCTCCGGCGGGCGGGGGGCGGGGCGGCGCGAACGCTGCTGGTTCATCGCTCGGGGGGCGGCGGCCAGGGGTCGCGGGCGGACGAGTCGGAGCCTGGAGTCGCGCGGGATACGGGACGTCACGGGTGCAGTCTTCCGGTTGACGGTCCGAAAACCCAAACGGAATGTCACGAGGGGCGACGGGAGTGGCCAAGGGACGGTCCCGGGGAGGGGGTGCCGGCCGGAATCCGGACAGTGGTACGGCGTTAAACGGAACCGTGGTCCGGGGCTGCCGGAGCGGGAGGGGGCGGCGGCGTCACGCCCGCGGTGTCAGGACGCGGCGGCGTCACATCATCGGTGTCAGGAAGCGGCGCAGCGCTTCCTCGTAGCCGCTCGGGTCGACGTTCCACATGGCGTTGTGCGGGGCCTGCGGGACGGTGTGGAGGGTGACCAGGTCGGGACGGCGGTCGGCCAGGCGGCGGGAGAAGGCCCAGGGGGCCACCGAGTCGTCCGGGCCGTGGAGGATCAGGGCCGGGACCGTCAGCCGCTCGGGATGGGCGGCCTCGTCGATGCGGTCACCGTACAGACCGGTGCGGCCCTGGGCGGCGCGGACGGCCAGCGGCAGCAGCGGGCTGGGCGTGCGCCGGGCGGCGGCGAGGGCGCGCAGGGTCGCCTCCCAGTTGAGCACCGGGGAGTCCAGGACGAGCCCGCCGACGCGGTCCCGGAGCGAGGAGTGCGCGACGGTGCGCAGGGCCATGGTGGCGCCGGTGGACCAGCCGTACAGCACGACGCGTGCGGCGCCGTGGGCCGTGGCGTGGCGGACCGCGGCGTCCAGGTCGCGCCACTCGGTCTCGCCGAGGTGGTTCAGTCCGTCCGGGGAGCGGGGGGCGCCGGGGTCTCCGCGGTAGGCGAGGTCGAGCACCGGGAAGCGCAGGCCGTGCAGGAACGCCATGACGTTCATGGGGAGTTCCCGGCCGGCGCCCAGGCCGTGCACCGTGATGATCCAGGTGTCCCGGGCGCCGGGCACGAACCAGGCGGGCAGCGGTCCGAGTTCGCCCGGGATCTCGACGTCGGTGTGGTCCAGGCCGAGGGCGGTGCCGGGGTCGCCGATGTGCAGGCTCGAGGTGAGCCGGACCTTGTCGCCGGGGTCCAGGGTGCCGTCCGCGACGCGTTCCAGGCGGCGTACGACGGAATCGGGCGGGTGCGGGGCGGAGTCCAGGACGGGGCCGACCACCGCGTGGCAGCCGTTGCCCGCCAGGCCGTAGCTGCCGGGGCGCAGGGAGGCGAGGGTGCGGGTGAGGGTGACGCGGCCCGCGGCCGTGCCGTGCACGGTGAGCCGGGGTTCGGTGGGCAGGGGCCGGCCGGGCGGCGCCTTCAACGCGGCGTCACTGGCGAACCGGCCGGCGGCCACGGCCGCGGCCCCGGCCACCGTGATGGCGGTGACGGCAGCGGCCGTCGCTTTGACAGTGCGCACCCGTCCAGTGTCCTGTCCCGCCCGTCCGGTGGCCAGCGGAACGGCGGGACGGGGTGATGCGACGTGGCGCACTGAAGGGCGGCGCTCCGGCTGGTACGGGGCGACCGCCCGTATTCCGGTCAGCCGCGCTGTCCGTATCCCCGGAGCCGCTCCCCCGCCTCCTTCAGCTGCTCCCGCGTCAGCAGGGACGGCGTCATGCCCGGCACGGCGGACGCCGTCAGCCACAGGCGGCACATCCACTCCAGCTGGGCCGTGCGGTCGTAGGCCTGGGCGAGAGACGTGCCGTGGGTGACGGTGCCGTGGTTCTGGAGGAGGCAGCCGGAGCGGCCGGACAGCGCGCGGAGCATGTTCTCGGCCAACTCGTCGGTGCCGTACGTCGCGTAGGGGGCGACCCGGACGGGGCCGCCGAGCGCACCGGCCATGTAGTGGATCACCGGGAGTTCGGGGACGAGCGTGGAGACGGCGGTGGCGTGCACGGCGTGGGTGTGGACGACGGCGTGGGCGTCGGTGGTGCGGTAAACGGCGAGGTGCATGGGCAGTTCGCTGGTCGGCACGAGCGTGCCGCGCACCTGGCGCCCGTCGAGGTCGACGGCGGTGACGTCGTCCGGGGTGAGCTGGTCGTAGGGGACGCCCGAAGGGGTGACCAGGACCATGTCCCCCACACGTACCGAGACGTTGCCGGACGTGCCGACGACGAGACCCTCGGACACGGTCCGGCGCGCCGTGGCCACGAGTTCCTCCCAGGCCCGGGCCTCCTCGTCCGGCACAGCGCCTCCCCGCGTCGCGGCCGCGTCCCGCGCGTCGCCGGGGGCGCCCCGCGCATCCCGCTGTTCCCACCGCTGTTCAGCCATGCCGCGATCCTGCCAGGCGGGCCGCCGGCATGTCCCCACCCGCCGTGCGCGGGTGCATTGCACGGGGGCCGGCGCCTCCGGCAGGGCGTGTAGCACCCTTCGGCCCGTTCTGCTCCCGGTCGGCCGGAGAGCGATCAGCGGTCGACGATCTCCCCCTGCGCTTCCGGGGGATTTGTCACAAACGTCACGATTTCTCGCACGTCGCCGCTCCGGGGGGAACATGGCCCGTGACCGCGCACCGTCACGCCGCCGCCCACCGTCACGGGCGGCCCACTTCGTCCGCAACGGCGACGGCTGGCGGGCGGACGGCTGGACGCTGCCGCCCGCGCTCGACATCGAGTACGACCCGTAGGGCAAGGGGAAGAGGTGCCACGGCCTGAGCAGGGCGGCGATGGTCACCTGGGTCGGAGCCTTCAGCGACGAGGTGCGGCGGCTCACCGGCCGGCGTCCGGTGATCTACACCACGACGCACTGGTGGAATCCGTGCACGGGCGGCGGCCGCGCCTTCGGCGGCGGACTGCCGGGTGACGAAAATCTCTTCAACGGGTCCATGGCCCAGCTGAAGCGGTTCGCGAAGGGCCCGTAGCCGTACGGGGCCCGGGGCCGGAGGCACGGCGTGCGGGCCGACGGCTCCCGGGGGTACAACCACCCCCTTCCACGGACACCCACATGCCCCCCTCAGTTCACCTTTCGTTCACTTGGGTTACCTACGTTCGTCCAGCCAATGACCTCGAACGATTGCCTGGGTAAATGGAAGGCATCTCGCTGATCCTCGCGATTGTGGTGGTAACCGCTCTCGCGTTCGATTTCACGAACGGTTTCCACGACACCGCGAACGCGATGGCCACCACCATCTCGACAGGTGCCCTCAGACCCAAGATCGCGGTGGCGATGTCCGCCGCCCTCAATCTGGTCGGCGCCTTCCTCTCCGTCGAGGTCGCCAACACGATCTCCAAGGGCCTGGTCGACGAGAGCGGCATCCGTCCCGAGGTCATCTTCGCCGCACTGGTCGGCGCGATCCTGTGGAACCTGCTGACCTGGCTGGTCGGTCTGCCGTCGTCCTCCTCGCACGCCCTGATGGGCGGGCTGATCGGCGCCACCGTCGCCTCGGCCGGCGTGGGTGCCGTCCACGGCGACGTGCTGGTCACCAAGGTGCTGATCCCGGCGATCGCCGCCCCGCTGGTCGCGGGCGTCGCGGCGATGCTCGCGACCCGGCTGACGTACAGCCTCGGCCGGAAGGCCGACGGCAAGGCCTCCGCGAAGGGTTACCGCGCCGGCCAGATCGCCTCCGCGGGCCTGGTCTCGCTGGCGCACGGCACCAACGACGCGCAGAAGACGATGGGCATCATCACCCTCGCCCTGGTCGCGGGCGGCACCCTCGCCCCCGACTCCGACCCGCCCCTGTGGGTCATCCTCTCCGCGGGCGTCGCCATCGCGCTCGGCACCTACCTCGGCGGCTGGCGCATCATCCGCACCATGGGCAAGGGCCTGACCGACCTTCAGCCGCAGCAGGGCTTCGCCGCGCAGACCAGTGCCGCGACCGTCATCCTCGCCTCCTCCCACCTCGGCTTCTCCCTCTCCACCACGCACTCGGTCTCCGGTGCGGTGATGGGCGCGGGGCTGGGCCGCAAGGGCGGAGTGGTCCGCTGGTCCACCGCCACCCGGATGTTCGTCGCCTGGGGTCTGACCCTGCCGGCCGCCGCGCTGGTCGGCGCGATCGCGGAGTGGGTGACGGGCTTCGGCCCCTGGGGCACCGCCCTGGTCGCCGTCTTCCTGATCGGCTCCAGCGCCGTGATCTGGAAGATCTCGCGCCGGGAGGTCGTGGACCACACGAACGTCAACGACACGGCCGGGGAACCGGCCGGCGTGGTGACGACGGCGATGGCCGCGGTGACGCCGCCGCCGGCCGGCACCCCCGCGGACGACCTCACCGCCCCGTTCCCCAGGCAGTCGTCGGCCTCGGAGCCGACCCCCTCCCAAGCCGGCGTCTGAGCACCCTTTTACCGAAGGAAGCAGCACAAGCATGAAGATCGACTGGGCGGCCCTCGGCTCCGTCTTCGGCGTCAGCCTCGTGGTGACGGTGGCTCTGGTGGGCCTGTTCACCCTCGGTGTCACCGGACTGTCGCGGCGCGAACGGGCGGTGGCGCAGGGGGAGTCGGCGACGTTGGCGGTGACCGGCGCGTATGCCGCGTTCGCGGCGTGCGCGGCGGCCGTGGGATACGGGATCTACCTGATCGTGGCCTGACGGCACTCGCCCGATCGCCGGACGACGGCGTCCAACCGGCCGCGGCCCGACGGCCGTCGGTGATTTCTCGCGCCCTGCGCGGTGCCCTCCACCGGGGGCCCGGGCAGGGCGCTTCGTCGTGTGCCGGCGAGGGCGGGCGCGGCGGGCGTGAGACCGGTGTCCAGTGCCGTGTGGGCCTCAGCACAATTGCCCCGTCGCAGGTCAACGGCAAGTTGACGGCCGTTCCGGCCCCGTGGTGGACTTCCGGGGCCATGTACGGCGGCAGAAGAGGAAGCCCGGTGCGAATCCGGCGCGGTCCCGCCACTGTGACCGGGGAGGAGACTCCCCGGGAGCCAGGAACTCTCACCGCCGGTCTCGTCGAACCAGGGCGTGGACACCCTGAGTGAGGACATATCGCGATGCCCGGCCGCTCATCGAGGTCCCGTACCAGGTCTCTGCCCGCCCGCACGGCCGGCTGAGCCGGTGCGTGCCGATCGCGTCTTCGCGTACGGCGCCGCCGCCGGCCTCCTCGGCGACCTCCTCCTCGGCGATCCCCGCCGCGGGCATCCGGTCGCCGCGTTCGGGCGGGCCGCCGGTGCCGTGGAACGGGTGCTGTGGCGGGACCACCGCGGGTGGGGCGCGCTGCACGCCGCCGTGTGCGCCGGTGGCGCCGTCGCGCTGGGCGCCGCGGCCCACCGGGTCGTACGGTCCTCCCCCACCGCCTCCGTCACGCTGACCGGGGTCGCCACCTGGGCAGTCGTCGGCGGGACCTCGCTCGGGCGGGAGGCCCGGGCCGTCGGGAGCGCCCTGGAGGCGGGGGACGTCGAGGCGGCGCGGGCGCGGCTGCCGCATCTGTGCGGTCGGGACCCGCAGACGCTGGACGCGCCGGGGATCGCGCGGGCGGTGGTGGAGTCCGTCGCGGAAAACACGTCCGACGCCGTGGTGGGTGCGCTGGTGTGGGGGGCGGTGGGCGGGGTGCCGGGGTTGCTCGGGTTCCGCGCCGTGAACACGCTGGACGCGATGGTGGGGCACAAGTCGCCGCGCCACCGCCGCTACGGGTGGGCCTCCGCGCGGCTGGACGATCTCGCCGGATGGCCGGGCGCCCGGCTGACCGCCTCGCTCGCCGTGCTGGCGGGCGGTGACCCGCGAGGTGCCGTACGGGCCTGGCGACGTGACGCGGCGAAGCATCCGAGTCCCAACGCCGGGCCCGTGGAGGCGTCGTTCGCGGGGGCGTTGGGAGTGCGGCTCGGGGGGACGTTGTCGTATGCGGGCCGGGTCGAGCACCGGCCCGTGCTGAACGGTGGGGGGCGTGCGGTGGAAGTCGGCGACATCGAGCGGGCCGTCCGGTTGTCCCGGCGGGTGGGCTGGCTGGCCCTGGGGGCCGGTGCGGCGGGGGCGTGGCTGCGGGGACGACTGTCGAGGAGGCGCGCATGACCGGTCGT
Source organism: Streptomyces sp. NPDC086077 (assembly GCF_040686175.1). NCBI lineage: Bacteria > Bacillati > Actinomycetota > Actinomycetes > Kitasatosporales > Streptomycetaceae > Streptomyces > Streptomyces sp. NPDC086077. The sequence continues at coordinate 22,359 of NZ_JBFBJT010000081.1, forward strand.
GGGCTGCTGGTCGCCGGTACCACCTCCGACGCCGGCAAGAGCGTCGTCACCGCCGGGATCTGCCGGTGGCTGGTGCGTCAGGGCGTCAAGGTGGCGCCCTTCAAGGCGCAGAACATGTCGCTCAATTCGTTCGTCACCCGCGAGGGCGCCGAGATCGGGCGGGCGCAGGCCATGCAGGCGCAGGCGTGCCGGGTGGAGCCGACCGCGCTGATGAATCCCGTGCTGCTCAAGCCGGGCGGGGAGAGCAGCAGCCAGGTCGTGCTGCTCGGCAGACCCGTCGGGGAGATGAGCGCGCGGGGCTACCACGGCGGGCGGCAGCAGGCGTTGCTGGGGACCGTGCTCGACTGTCTCGCCGAGTTGCGGGGCACGTATGACGCGGTGATCTGCGAGGGGGCCGGCAGCCCGGCCGAGATCAATCTGCGGCGGACCGACATCGTGAACATGGGGATCGCCCGGAACGCCCGGCTCCCCGTGCTCGTCGTCGGCGACATCGACCGCGGCGGTGTCTTCGCCTCGTTCTTCGGGACCGTGGCCCTGCTGTCGCCGCAGGACCAGGAGTGCGTCGCCGGGTTCCTCGTCAACAAGTTCCGCGGGGACGTCTCCCTGCTGGAACCGGGCCTGGACATGCTCCACTCGCTCACCGGTCGGCGCACCTACGGCGTGCTGCCGTTCCGGCACGGGCTCGGTATCGACGAGGAGGACGGGCTCCGTGTGTCGCTGCGCGGGTCCGTGCGGGAGTCCGTCGTCGCCCCGCCCGTCGGTGCGGACGTGCTGCGCGTCGCCGTGTGTGCCGTACCGCTGATGTCCAACTTCACGGACGTGGACGCCCTCGCCGCCGAACCCGGCGTCGTGGTGCGGTTCGTGGACCGGCCGGAGGAACTGACCGACGCGGACCTCGTGGTGGTACCGGGGACGCGCGGGACCGTACGGGCGCTGGAGTGGCTGCGCGAGCGGGGGCTCGCGGCGGCCCTCGCCCGCCGGGCCGCCGAGCACCGGCCCGTGCTCGGGATCTGCGGCGGCTTCCAGATCCTCGGCGAGCACATCGAGGACGACGTCGAGAGCCGGCGCGGCCGCGTCGACGGGCTGGGGATCCTGCCCGTACGGGTGCGGTTCGCCCGGGAGAAGACCCTCGCCCGGCCGGTCGGCGTAGCCCTCGGAGAGCATGTCGAGGGCTACGAGATCCATCACGGCGTCGCCGACGTCACGGGCGGCGAGCCCTTCCTGGACGGATGCCGGGTCGGGCAGACCTGGGGCACGCACTGGCACGGCTCGCTGGAGTCGGACGGATTCCGGCGGGCCTTCCTGCGCGAGGTGGCCGCCGCCGCGGGCCGCCGCTTCGTGCCGGCGCCCGGCACCTCCTTCGCCGCGCTGCGCGAGGAGCAGCTCGACCGGCTCGGCGACCTGATCGAACAGCACGCGGACACGGACGCGCTGTGGCGGCTCATCGAGTCCGGCGCGCCGCAAGGACTGCCTTTCCTTCCACCGGGAGCGCCCGCATGAGCACTGTGTTGTTGTTGTCGACCGCCGACACCGATCTGCTGGCGGCCCGTGCCTCCGGCGCCTCCTACCGGATCGGCAACCCGACCCGCGTCGACGCCGGCAGCGAGCTGCCCGCGCTGATCGAGGGCGCGGACCTCGCCGTCGTACGGCTGCTGGGCGGCAAGCGGGCCTGGGAGGACGGGCTGGCCGTCCTGAGGACGTCGGGGATTCCCACCGTGCTGCTCGGCGGCGAGACCGTGCCGGACGCCGAGCTGATGGCCGAGTCGTCCGTGCCCGCCGGTGTCGTGGCGGAGGCGCTGCGCTATCTCGTCGAGGGTGGGCCCGAGAACCTCGCCGAGCTGGCGCGGTTCCTGTCGGACACCGTGCTGCTGACGGGCGAGGGGTTCGTCGAGCCGCGGAAGATGCCGGAGTACGGCGTCCGTGGCTCCCGTGCCCTCGACGAGGGCCGCCCGACCATCGGGGTGCTCTTCTACCGGGCCCACGAGCTCAGCGGCAACACCGCCTTCGTCGACACCCTGTGCGACGCGATCGAGGCGCGCGGCGCCAACGCCCTCCCCGTGTACTGCGGTTCGCTGCGCGGCGCCGACGCCGGGCTGTACGAGATCCTCACGAAGGCCGACGCGCTCGTCGCCACCGTCCTGGCCGCCGGCGGCACCCACGCCTCGCAGGCCTCGGCGGGCGGCGACGAGGAGTCCTGGGACATCGGGGCGCTCGCCGACCTCGACGTCCCCGTGCTGCAGGGGCTGTGCCTGACCTCGTCGCGGAGCGCCTGGGACGAGTCGGACGCCGCCCTGTCCCCCATGGACGCGGCGATGCAGGTCGCCATCCCGGAGTTCGACGGGCGCCTGATCACCGTGCCCTTCTCCTTCAAGGAGCAGGGCCCCGACGACGTCCCGGTGTACGTCGCCGACCCCGAGCGGGCGGCGCGGGTGGCCGGGATCGCCGTACGGCACGCGCGGTTGCGGCACAAGCCGAACCAGGACAAGAGGATCGCGCTGGTCTTCACCGCGTACCCGACCAAGCACTCGCGCGTCGGCAACGCGGTCGGCCTGGACACGCCCGCCTCGGCGGTACGGGTGCTGGACGCGCTCCGCGACGCGGGATACGCGCTCACCGAGTACCCGGCGGGCGGCGACGAGCTGATCCACCGGCTGATCGGGGCCGGTGGGCACGACGTGGAGTGGTTGACCGAGGAGCAGTTGGCCGCCGCCCCGGCGCGGGTGCCGCTCGCGGACTACCGGGAGTGGTTCGGCACACTCGACCCACAGCTCAGGAACGCGATGCTCGAGGCGTGGGGCGAGCCGCCGGGCTCGCTGTACGTCGACGGCGACGAGATCGTGCTCGCCTCCCTGCAGTTCGGGAACGTCGTCGTGATGATCCAGCCGCCGCGCGGCTTCGGCGAGAACCCGATCGCGATCTACCACGACCCGGACATGCCGCCGTCCCACCACTACATGGCGGCCTACCGCTGGCTGGAGACCGCCACATCGGAAGGGGGCTTCGGCGCCGACGCGATCGTCCACATGGGCAAGCACGGCACCATGGAGTGGCTGCCGGGCAAGGGACTCGGGCTGAGCGGCGGGTGCGCCCCGGACGCGGTCCTCGGCGACCTGCCCCTGGTCTACCCCTTCATCGTCAACGACCCCGGCGAGGGCACCCAGGCCAAGCGGCGCGGGCACGCCACCGTCGTCGACCACCTCGTACCGCCGATGGCGCGTGCGGACACGTACGGCGACCTGGCCAAGCTGGAGCAGCTGCTGGACGAGTACGCGCTGGTCTCCGACCTGGACCCGGCGAAGGCGCCCGCGGTGCGCGCGCAGATCTGGACCTTGGTGAAGGCCGCCGAGCTCCATCACGACCTGCATGTCGACGAGCAGCCGGACGACGACACCTTCGACGAGTTCGTGATGCACATCGACGGCTATCTGTGCGAGATCAAGGACGTGCAGATCCGGGACGGTCTGCACGTCCTTGGTGGCGGGCCCGAGGGCGAGCCGCGCGTGAACCTGGTCCTCGCCGTGCTGCGGGCCTCGCAGGTGTGGGGCGGGCAGGCGAACGCGCTGCCGGGGCTGCGGGCCACCCTGGCCGCGCACTTCGGGCTCGGCGAGAAGGAGTTGCTCGCCGAGCCGGGCGCGCCCGTCAAGGTACCGGTCGAGCTGACGGACCTGGTCGAGGGGCCCTCCCGTACCGCCGCGGACGCGATCGACCTGCTGGAGCAGCTGTGCCGGCGGATCGCGGAGGGCATGGAGGCCCGGGGGTGGGCGGCGTCCGAGAGCGCCGCCCACGTGCGGGAGGTGGTCGGCACCGACCTCCCGGACGCCGAGGCCGTGCTCGCCTTCGCCTGCACCGAGGTCGTGCCGCGCCTGGCCCGCACCACCGACGAGATCGGCCACATCCTCAAGGCCCTCGACGGCGGATACGTGCCGGCCGGACCGTCGGGTTCGCCGACCCGCGGCCTGGTCAACGTGCTGCCGACCGGCCGCAACTTCTACTCCGTCGACCCCAAGGCCATCCCGTCGAGGCTCAGTTGGGAGGTCGGCCAGTCACTGGCGGACTCGCTGGTGCAGCGCTACCTCGCCGACAACGGGGAGTACCCGCGGTCCGTGGGCCTCACCGTGTGGGGCACCTCGGCCATGCGCACCCAGGGCGACGACATCGCCGAGATCCTCGCGCTGCTGGGCTGCCGTCCGGTGTGGGACGACGCCTCGCGCCGGGTGAACGGCTTCGAGGTGGTCCCCCTGGCCGAACTGGGCCGGCCGCGCATCGACGTCACGGTGCGTATCTCGGGCTTCTTCCGGGACGCGTTCCCGCACGTCGTCGGGCTGATCGACGACGCGGTGCGGGCGGTGGCCGAGCTGGACGAGCCCGCCGACTCCAACTACGTACGGGCCCACGCCGACGAGGACACCGCCGGGCACGGCGACCGGCGGCGCGCCACGGCGCGCATCTTCGGCTCCAAGCCGGGCGCGTACGGCGCCGGGCTGCTGCCGCTGATCGACGCCCGGAACTGGCGCTCCGACGCCGACCTCGCCGAGGTGTACGCCGTCTGGGGCGGTTACGCCTACGGGCGCGGGCTCGACGGGCGGGCGGCGCGCGGGGACATGGAGACGGCGTTCCGGCGGATCGCGGTCGCCGCGAAGAACGTCGACACCCGCGAGCACGACCTCGTCGACGCCGACGACTACTTCCAGTACCACGGCGGCATGGTCGCCATGGTCCGCCACCTCACGGGCGCCTCCCCCGAGGCGTACGTCGGTGACTCGGCCACCCCCGACCAGGTCAGGACCCGCACCCTCGGTGAGGAGACCCACCGCGTCTTCCGCGCCCGCGTGGTCAACCCGCGCTGGATGGCGGCGATGCGGCGGCACGGCTACAAGGGCGCCTTCGAGATGGCGGCGACCGTCGACTACCTCTTCGGCTACGACGCCACCGCCGGGGTCGTCGACGACTGGATGTACGAGAAGCTGAGCGCGGAGTACGTCTTCGACCCGGAGAACCGGGACTTCATGAAGCAGTCCAACCCGTGGGCGCTGCGCGGCATCACCGAGCGGCTGCTGGAGGCCGCCGACCGGGGGCTGTGGGCGGAGCCGGACGCGCAGACGCTGGAACGGCTGCGCGCCACCTACCTCGAACTCGAAGGCGACCTGGAGGGCGACGACAAGTGAGCACCCCCTTTCCGTTCACGGCCGTCGTCGGCCAGGACGACCTGCGCCTCGCGCTGCTGCTGAACGCCGTGTCGCCGGCGGTCGGCGGCGTACTCGTCCGGGGTGAGAAGGGCACGGCCAAGTCGACGGCGGTGCGGGCGCTCTCGGCGTTGCTGCCGGAGGTCGCCGTGGTGCCCGGCTGCCGCTTCTCCTGCGACCCCGCGGCGCCGGACCCGGCCTGCCCGGACGGACCTCACGAGCCCGGCGCCGGGGCCCACCGGCCGGCCCGCATGGTCGAGCTGCCCGTCGGCGCCTCCGAGGACCGGCTGGTCGGCGCGCTCGACATCGAGCGTGCGCTCGCCGAGGGCGTGAAGGCCTTCGAGCCCGGACTGCTCGCCGCCGCGCACCGCGGGATCCTCTACGTCGACGAGGTCAACCTCCTCCACGACCATCTGGTCGACCTGCTGCTGGACGCGGCCGCGATGGGCGCGTCGTACGTCGAGCGGGAGGGTGTCTCCGTGCGGCACGCCGCACGGTTCCTGCTCGTCGGGACCATGAACCCGGAGGAGGGCGAGCTGCGGCCGCAGCTGCTCGACCGGTTCGGGCTGACCGTCGAGGTCGCGGCCTCGCGGGAGCCCGACCAGCGGGTGGAGGTCGTCAGGCGGCGGCTGGCGTACGACGCCGATCCCGCCGGGTTCGCGGGCCGGTGGGCGGCCGAGGAGACCGCCGTACGGGCGCGGATCGCGGCGGCGCGGGAACTGCTGCCGTCCGTGCGGCTGGGTGACGGGGCGCTGCGGCAGATCGCGGCGACCTGTGCCGCCTTCGAGGTGGACGGCATGCGGGCCGACATCGTGATGGCGCGCACCGCCACCGCGCTGGCCGCGTGGGCGGGGCGGACCGATGTGCTGGCGGAGGACGTGCGGCAGGCCGCGCTGCTCGCGCTGCCGCACCGGCGCCGGCGCAATCCGTTCGACGCGCCGGGCCTCGACGAGGACAAGCTGGACGAGACGCTGGAGGAGTTCGCGGACTCGTCCGGGAACGACGGGAACGACGGGAACGACGGGAACGACGGGGACGAAGACCCCGACCCGGACGGGCCGGGCGGCGGTCCCGAGGGAGGCGGCGGGCAGCCCGGCGCGGGGCCGCAGGGTGAGGACGGCAGGGCGCGGCCCGAGGAGTCGGCCGGGGGTGAGCCCGCCCCCGCCGGGGCCGGCGAGCAGTCCGCCGTACGGGCGGCCGAGCCGTTCCGGACCAAGGTGCTGAGCGTGCCGGGGATCGGCGAGGGTGCGGCCGGGCGGCGTTCGCGGGCGCGGACGGAGCACGGGCGGACCACTGGGGCCCGGCGGCCCCAGGGGGCGCTCACCAAGCTGCACCTGGCGGCTACCGTGCAGGCCGCGGCGCCGCATCAGCGGGCGCGGGGACGGTCCGGCCGGGGTCTGGTCGTGCGCCGGGACGATCTGCGGCAGGCGACACGGGAGGGACGCGAGGGCAATCTCGTGCTGTTCGTGGTCGACGCCTCCGGGTCCATGGCGGCCCGGCAGCGGATGAGCGCCGTGAAGGGGGCCGTGCTGTCGCTGCTGCTGGACGCGTACCAGCGGCGCGACAAGGTGGGCCTGGTGACCTTCCGGGGTGCCGGCGCCGACGTCGCGCTGCCGCCGACCTCGTCGGTGGAGGCGGCGGCGGTCCGGCTGGAGTCGCTGCCGACGGGGGGCCGTACCCCGCTCGCGGCCGGTCTCCTGAAGGCGCACGAGGTGCTGCGCGTGGAGCGGCTGCGCGATCCGGCGCGGCGGGCGCTGCTCGTGGTGGTGACCGACGGGCGGGCCACCGGTGGGCCGGAGCCCGTGGCGAACGCCGGGCGGGCGGCCCGGCTGTTCGGCGCCGACGGGGTCGCCTCGGTGGTCGTGGACTGCGAGTCGGGGCCGGTGCGGCTGGGGCTCGCGGGGCAGCTCGCGGGTGAGATGGGCGGCACGGCGGTGACGCTGGACGAGTTGCGGGCCGACTCGATCGCCGGGCTGGTCAGGGATGTGCAGGGCAGCGACAGGAGGGCCGCGTAATGCCGAAGGGACAGCCGGAAGTCGTACCGGACGACGGACTGACCACGCGTCAGCGACGGAACCGGCCGCTGGTCGTGGTGCACACGGGCATCGGGAAGGGCAAGTCCACCGCCGCCTTCGGGCTGGCGCTGCGGGCCTGGAACCAGGGCTGGCCGATCGGGGTGTTCCAGTTCGTCAAGTCGGCGAAGTGGAAGGTCGGCGAGGAGAACGCGCTGCGGGTGCTGGGCGCCAGCGGTGAGGGCGGGTCCGTCGACTGGCACAAGATGGGCGAGGGGTGGTCCTGGGTCCAGCGGGACCTCCAGGGTGAGAACTCGACCAACGAGGAGAAGGCCCGCGAGGGCTGGGAGCAGGTCAAGCGGGACCTCGCCGCCGAGACGTACCGGCTGTACGTGCTGGACGAGTTCGCCTATCCGATGCACTGGGGGTGGGTCGACGTCGACGAGGTCGTGTCCGTGCTGCGGGACCGGCCGGGAACCCAGCACGTGGTGATCACCGGGCGGAACGCGCCGGAGAAGCTCGTCGACCTCGCCGATCTCGTGACCGACATGTCCAAGGTCAAGCATCCGATGGACGCCGGGCAGAAGGGGCAGAGGGGCATCGAGTGGTGACGTCCGTGCCCCGGCTGGTCGTCGCCGCGCCCTCCTCGGGGAGCGGCAAGACCACCGTCGCCACGGGGCTGATGGCCGCGTTCGCCGCGCGGGGGCTCTCCGTGTCCCCGCACAAGGTGGGGCCGGACTACATCGACCCCGGGTACCACGCGCTCGCGACCGGGCGGGTGGGGCGGAACCTCGACGCGTACCTGTGCGGGCCGGAGCTGGTGGGTCCGCTGTTCCTGCACGGGGCGCGCGGCTGCGACATCGCCGTGGTCGAGGGGGTCATGGGGCTGTACGACGGTGCCGCCGGGGAGGGTGAACTGGCGTCCACCGCGCACGTCGCCAAACTGCTGCGGGCGCCGGTCGTGCTCGTGGTCGACGCGTCGTCGCAGTCGCGGTCGGTGGCGGCACTGGTGCACGGTTTCGCGTCCTGGGACCCGGAGGTGCGGGTCGGGGGCGTGATCCTGAACAAGGTCGCGTCGGACCGGCACGAGGAGTTGCTGCGGGAGGCTCTGGACTCCGCCGGAGTGCCGGTGCTCGGTGTCCTGCGACGGGTGCCACAGGTCGACACGCCGTCGCGGCATCTGGGGCTGGTGCCGGTCGCCGAGCGGCGGGCTTCGGCGGTCGAGGCGGTGGCTGCCATGGCCGCGCAGGTGGAGGCCGGGTGCGATCTGGAGGGGCTGCTGGGGCTGGCGAGGGGCGCGGCGGCGTTGCCGTGTGCGGCTTGGGATCCGGCTGAGGCCCTGGGGGCTTCGCGGCGAGAACGTTCCGGCCCGCGAGTGAAGGTGGCCGTCGCCGGGGGACCGGCCTTCACCTTCTCCTACGCCGAGCACGCCGAGTTGCTCGCCGCCGCCGGGGCCGAGGTCGTGGTGTTCGATCCGTTGCGGGACGAGCGGTTGCCCGACGGGACGCGCGGGCTGGTCCTCGGGGGCGGGTTTCCCGAGGTGTACGCCGGGGAGCTGTCGGCCAACGAGCCGCTGCGCAAGGCCGTCGCGGCGCTCGCGGAGCGGGGCGCGCCCGTCGCCGCCGAGTGTGCCGGGCTGCTGTATCTGTGCCGGGAGCTGGACGGGCAGCCGATGTGCGGGGTGCTGGACGCCCACGCGCGGATGTCGCAGCGGCTGACCCTCGGGTACCGGGACGCCGTCGCCGTGAGCGACGGTGTGCTCGCGCGGGCGGGGACGCGGATGCGGGGGCACGAGTTCCACCGCACGGTCGTCGAGCCGGCGGCCGGGTCGGCGCCCGCCTGGGGGGTGCGTGCCCCCGGGCCGCGCGTCGAGGGTTTTGTGGAGCGCGGTGTGCACGCGAGCTATCTGCACACGCACTGGGCGTCCACGCCCGGTGTCGCCCGTCGGTTCGTGGAGAGGTGCCGGACGTCATGAGCAGCAGGCTGGTCGGAGTGGGGGTCGGGCCGGGCGATCCGGAGCTGGTGACCGTGAAGGGCGTGAACGCCCTGCGCGCCGCCGAGGTCATCGTCGTACCGGTGATGGACGGCGGTGAGCGGGGGCGTGCCGAGGCGACCGTGCTGCACTACGTGCCCGAGGAGAAGGTCGTCCGGGTCGTGTTCGCGCTGAACGAGCGGACCGACCGGGCCCGGCGTGAGGCGGCGTGGGACGCGGCGGGTGAGCGGGTCGCCGCGCTGCTGCGGCAGCACGCCCACGTCGCGTTCGCCACGATCGGGGACCCGAACGTGTACTCCACGTTCACCTATCTCGCCCAGACCGTCACCGCGTCGGTCCCGGGCACCGTCATCGAGACCGTGCCCGGCATCACCGCCATGCAGGACCTCGCCGCGCGGTCCGGTGCGGTGCTGACGGAGGGGACCGAGCCGCTCACGCTGGTACCTGTGACCGCCGGTGCCGCCGTGCTGAAGGACGCGTTGAACGGTCCCGGGACCGTCGTCGCCTACAAGTTCGGGCGGCAGGCGGCCGAGGTCGCCGAGGCGCTCCGGGAGAGCGGCCGGTTGGAGGGCGCCGTCTGGGGGTCCGCGCTCGGGCTGCCGGAGGAGTCCGTCCGGCCCGCCGCCGAGCTCGACGGGGCGCCGCTGCCCTATCTCTCCACGCTCATCGCGCCCGCGCGGCGCGAAGGCGGACGGGGCGGCAAGCTGTGACGCTCCCCCGCTCATTCGGCGATGCCCACCACCATCCAGATGAACGCCGCTCCCCCGAGCGTGCACAGCAGGGTCGGGCCTGCGGCGTGCTTGTGATGGGCCTCGGGGAGGATCTCGGCGGCGGCCAGATAGAGCAGTGCCCCGCCGAACAGGCCGAGATAGCCGCCGAGCACGGGCTGCGGGATGGTCACCAGCAGTGTGCTCGCCGCGCCCACGACGGGCGCCACGGCGTCCGCGAACAGCATCGCGATCGCCCGGCGGCGGGCGTTGCCGTACACGGTGGTGAGGGTGAAGGTGTTGAAGCCGTCCGCGAAGTCGTGGGCGATCACCGCGAGGGCGACCGCCAGGCCCATGCCCTCGCCGATCTGGAAGGCGGCGCCGATCGCCACGCCGTCCATGGCGCTGTGCGCGACCATCGCGCCGGCGGCCGTCAGGCCCACCTCCGGGGTGCGATCGTGCTCGTCGGCGCCGTGCGCCGCGCGGCGCGCCGCCAGCAGGCGTTCCACCCCGTGGGCCAGCAGGAAGCCGGCCACGAACAGGAGCAGGGCGGCCGGCACGCCGTGCACCTCGGTGTCCGCCGCCGCGAGTGCCTCCGGCAGCAGGTCCATGCCGACCACGCCCAGCATCAGGCCGCCCGCCAGGCCCAGCACGAGGTGACGGCGGTCCGTGACGCGCTGCGCCGTCCAGCCACCCGCCAGCGTCATCAGGAACGCGCCCAGCGCGACGAACACCGCCAT
>NZ_JBFBJT010000082.1:0-32865 GCF_040686175.1 Streptomyces sp. NPDC086077
GATGATCGACCTGGGCTGCGGCAACGGCACCCAGACGCGTTTCCTCGCTGCGCGCTTCCCGCGCGTCCTCGGCGTCGACCTGTCCGTGGCGGCCGGGCCGACCACCGCGACGCAGGCGCGGATGGCGCAGCCGCTGCCCGCCGAGGCCGGCGGTGCCGCCGCTCCGGTGGATCCGAACTCCACGCAGGGCCGGGCGATCAGCGTGCGGACCCTGGGGCAAGGTGTGCCGTTCACACGGCAGGCGGCCCAGGTGCAGCAGCCGTCGGCCGGGGCCACCCCGCCGCCGCATCAGTCGACCGGCGGTGGCCGGCGCCGCAAGCTGGGCACGCCGCCTGAACCGGCCGCCGCGCGCCCGCACCCGCAGGGCGAACCGCAGTCCGTCCAGCAGAAGCAGGCGGGGCAGTCGGGGCAGTCGCGGCTCGCGGGGCCGGCGAGCGAGGGCGCCGGACGTTCGTACGCCATAGGCGCACCGGACGAGAACGCCGCCGAGGGCCCCGAACCGCTGGACGGTCCCGGTGGGGCCGTCGAGGTCGCCGACCCGCCGCGGCCGCAGCCGATGGACGACGAACTGCCGCCGGAGCCGCTGGACAACCCGCGTCGGCTGCTGGTGTGGCCCGCGCCGGACGTGTCGACGCAGCAGGCGCTGAGCGAGCGCGGCTACCGGCCGGTGATCGTGCACTCGCGCGAGGAGGTCGACGCGCAGATCGCCGCGTTCCCGGCGGCGCTGTTCGTGGACCCGCTGACCGGGCCGATCACGCGGACGGCGCTCCAGTCGCTGCGGCAGGCGGCCGTGGCGGCCGAGGTGCCGGTCATGGTGACGGCCGGGCTCGGGCAGGCGACGCGCGAGGCGGCGTACGGCGCCGACCCCGCCGTCCTGCTGAAGGCCCTCGCGCCGCGGGACAGCGAGCAGCACCCGCCGCGCGTGCTGCTCATCGAGGAGCACGCGGAGATCGCGCTGGCGCTCACCGCGACGCTGGAGCGGCGCGGGATGCAGGTGGCGCGGGCGGCGAGCGACGCGGACGCCGTGACGCTGGCGGGGCAGTTCCGGCCGAATCTGGTGGTGATGGACCTGATGCAGGTGCATCGGCGCCAGTCCGGGATCGTCGACTGGCTGCGTGCGAACGGGCAGCTCAACCGCACCCCGTTGGTCGTCTACACGGCCGCCGTCGACCAGGCCGACCTGCCGCGGCTCGCCTCCGGCGAGACGGTGCTGTTCCTCGCGGAGCGGTCCACGAGCACGGAGGTGCAGAGCCGGATCGTGGAACTGCTGGCGCGGATCGGGACAAACTGACCGGCGGCGCCGTTCGGCCGGGGGTTGCCGCGCTCGGTCACCCGGAGCCGGCGGCGCTCGTCAGCGCGCTGACGACTGCCCGTTCGCCGAGGCCGTTGACGGCCTTCTCCAAGCTGTCGTCGGACCGGCGGGAGAAGCGTTCGCCGCTGGCCACGTCCTCCTCGGTCAGGACCCGCCCGCACCATTCGCCCCGCCCCGCCGTGCGGTCGTCGAACGGGACGGCGGCACCCTCGCCCAGGACTGCCCAGCCTTCGGCGGTCCAGCGCACGGCCAGCAGATAGGTGTGGCCGGTCTCCAGTCGGGGCGCGTAGGCGGCGGTCCGCTCGACGCGGTCGCCGCTCGTGCGCAGGACGCGCCAGCCGGGGGCGGTGAGTGCGAAGCTCTCGCCGATCGACCGGTCGGGGCGCGGGGCGGACCAGAGGACGTCGTCCGTGCGGAGGGTGACCGTGCGGTCGGTCTGATGGCGGTACGAGCCCTTGTCGAACTCGCGGCGGTTGGTCTCCTCCTCGCGGACCGGCTCGGCCACGACGACGTGATCGGCGTACTCGACCCAGTCCTGGGCGGTCTGCGAGGGGTAGGGATCCTGGGCCAGACCGCAGCCGACCACCGTGTCCAGACCGCCTCGGCCGACCAGCACGGCCCCGGCGACACCGGCCAGGGCCAGGAACACCGAGAACGGGCGGAGCGGGATGCCGCGTGCTGAATGCGTCAGGTTCATGACGTACTAGACGATCACTCGGTCCTGACGGATGCGGCGTACACGGTGCGTCGTGGATCACTCTCAGCGCGCTGTCGGCCGCCGCGTCGGCGACCGCGTCCGTACGGCGGTGGCGGCCGCCGCCGTACGGACCTGTGCGCCTCTCAGAGCTGGGTGATGTCCAGCTCCCCCTCGGCGTACTGGCGGCGCAGCACCTTTTTGTCGAACTTGCCGACGCTCGTCTTGGGGACGGCCGGGATGACCGTCCAGCGCTCCGGGAGCTGCCACTTGGCGATCTTGCCCTCGCCGGCCAGGAAGGCGCGCAGGGTCTCGAAGTCGGCCGTGGCGCCCTCCTTCAGCACCACCGTGGCCAGCGGACGCTCGCCCCACTTCTCGTCGGGGACGGCGACCACGGCGGCCTCGGCGACGTCCGGGTGGGACATCAGGGCGTTCTCCAGGTCCACCGAGGAGATCCACTCACCGCCGGACTTGATGACGTCCTTGGCACGGTCGGTGAGGGTGAGGTAGCCGTCGGCGCTGATCGTGCCGACGTCGCCGGTCTTGAGCCAGCCGTCCTCGCTGAACTTGTCGGCGGGGCGCAGGGGTTCGGCGTCGGGGCCGTTGTAGTAGGCGCCCGCGATCCAGGCGCCGCGGACCTCCAGCTCGCCGGCGGACTCGCCGTCCCAGGGCAGGCGCTCGCCGCCGGGACCGGTGAGGCGGGCCTCGACGCCCGCCGGGAAGCGGCCCTGGGTGAGCCGGTAGGCGAACTCCTCGTCGGTGCCGACCGCGTGGGCCGGCGGGCGGGCGACCGTGCCGAGCGGGGATGTCTCGGTCATGCCCCAGGCGTGACAGACCCGCATGCCCAGCTCGTCGAAGGCCGCCATGAGCGAGGGCGGGCAGGCCGAGCCGCCGATGGTGACCTGGGTGAGGGAGCGGACGTCACGCGGGTTGGCGGTCAGCTCGGCCAGCAGGCCCTGCCAGATGGTCGGCACCGCGGCGGCGTGCGTCGGCCTCTCCCGCTCGATCATCTCGGCGAGCGGGGCGGGCTGCAGGAAGCGGTCCGGCATCAGCATGTTGACGCCGGTCATGAAGGTGGCGTGCGGCAGGCCCCAGGCGTTGACGTGGAACTGGGGGACCACCACGAGGGAGGTGTCCTCGTCGGTCAGGCCCATCGACTGGGTCATGTTGACCTGCATGGAGTGCAGGTAGATCGAACGGTGGCTGTAGACCACGCCCTTGGGGTCGCCCGTGGTGCCGGAGGTGTAGCACATGGCGGCGGCCTGACGCTCGTCCAGCTCCGGCCAGTCGTAGGTGACCGGCCTGTCGGCGATCAGGTCCTCGTACTCGTGCACCTGGACGTCGGCCTCGGCGAGCAGGGAGCGGTCGCCCGGACCGGCGACGACGACGTGCTTGAGCGTCTTCAGATGCGGCAGGAGGGGTGCCAGCAGCGGCAGCAGGGAGCCGTTGGCGATCACCACGCGGTCGGCGGCGTGGTTGACGATCCAGGTCAGCTGCTCCGCGGGGAGGCGAAGGTTCAGGGTGTGCAGGACCGCGCCCATGCAGGGGATCGCGAAGTACGCCTCGACATGCTCGGCGTTGTTCCACATCAGTGTGGCGACCCGGTCGTCGGCCTCGACCCCGAGGTCGTCACGCAGGGCGTTCGCCAACTGGGCGGCGCGGGCGCCGATCTCGGCGTAGGAGCGGCGCTGCGGATCACCCTCGCCGGTCCAGGTGATCACCTGCGACGATCCGTGGATCGTGGCCCCATGGGTCAGGATCCTTGAGATCAGCAGCGGTACGTCCTGCATGGTGCTCAGCACGGCGGTCCTCCCGGGGCGACATTGCCTACGCGGCGGTAAGGCGTGCGCTGATTCTGCGCACATACCGCGCGGTATGTCACTAGATCCGGCTGATCGATCACCTCACGTTGCCGGACAGAATGCAGCGAGAACGAACAACTCGCCGCTCAGCTCAGCGCACCAGCCCGAGCTCGGCGTCCTCGCGCAGCTTGCCCAGCGCCCGTGAGACCGCTGACTTCACCGTGCCGACGGACACATCGAGCACCTCGGCCGTCTGGGTCTCGCTCAGGTCCTCGTAGTACCTGAGGACGACCATCGCCCGCTGCCGGGCCGGGAGTCTCATGATCGCCCGCCACATGGCGTCGCGCAGCGCCTGCTGCTCGGCCGGGTCGTCGCCGCCGGGCAGCGGCTCGGGCTCGGGCAGCTCGTCGCAGGCGAACTCGTCCACCCGGCGCTTGCGCCACTGCGACGTACGGGTGTTCAGCAGCGCGCGGCGGACATAGCCGTCCAGCGCGCGGTGGTCCTCGATGCGCTCCCAGGCGACATACGTCTTGGTGAGTGCGGTCTGCAGCAGGTCCTCCGCATCGCACGGGTTCGCGGTGAGCGACCGGGCGGTGCGCAGCAGCACGGGCCGGCGGGCCCGGACGTACGACGCGAAGGACGGGTACGTGGGGGTCTGCGTCCTAGGTGCGGCCGCGTTCGAGGCGGTGGTGCAGACGGGTGTGGTCATGACTCCAAGCTAGGTTCGGGACCCCCTGGCGCGGATCGCCCGCAGGTCCCGAAGCCGGGTCCCCCTCAGGGTGTAGAGGTGCGGCCCGCTGCACCTCCTGGAGGTGGACGGGCGGTGGACCCGGCCTGCGGGTGCGCCCCCTAGGGGGCGCGGGGAACAGGGCCTGGAACGGGGGCTTCCGGAGGGCGCTGCCCTTGTGGGGTGCCGGGCGCGTTCACCTCCCGGACGTCAGCACCAGTCCCGACGTCGGCACGCCCGTCCCCGCCGTCACCAGCACCCGTTCCGCCCCCTGCACCTGGTTCACGGACGTGCCGCGCAGCTGCCGTACCGCCTCCGCGATCCCGTTCATGCCGTGCAGGTACGCCTCCCCGAGCTGGCCCCCGTGCGTGTTCATCGGCAGCCGGTCCTCGGCGACGAAGGCGGCCGCCTCGCCGCGCCCGCAGAACCCGTACTCCTCGAGTTGCATGAGCACGAACGGCGTGAAGTGGTCGTAAAGGATCCCCACGTCGATGTCGGCCGGGCCGCAGCCCGCCGTCCGCCACAGCCGCCGGGCCACCACCGCGGCCTCCGGCAGCTCGGTCAGGTCGCCGGTGTGGAAGCTCGTCATCTGCTCCTGCGCGCGCCCCGCCCCCTGGGCGGCCGCCGCGATCACGGCGGGGCGATGCCGCAGATCCCGCGCGCGTTCGGGCGAGGTGACGACGAGGGCCTGGCCGCCGTCCGTCTCCTGGCAGCAGTCCAGCAGCCGCAGCGGTTCGGCGATCCAGCGGGAGGCGGCGTGCTCGGCGAGGGTGATGGGGCGGCCGTGGAAGTACGCCGCCGGGTTGGCCGCGGCGTGCCGGCGTGCCATGACGGCGACCGGCCCGAAGGCCTCCTCGGAGGTCAGCCCGTACGTGTGCAGATACCGCTGCGCCGCCATCGCCACCCAGGACGCGGGCGTCAGCAGCCCGAACGGCATCACCCAGCCCAGCGCGACGCCCTCCGCCGTCGGCTCCCGGTTCCGGACGCCGGAACCGAAGCGGCGGCCCGAACGTTCATTGAACGCGCGATAGCAGACGACCACTTCCGCCGCCCCGGACGCCACCGCCAGCGCCGCCTGCTGCACGGTCGCGCACGCCGCGCCACCGCCGTAGTGGACGCGGGAGAAAAAGGACAGCTCGCCGATGCCGCACGCCCGGGCGACGGTGATCTCCGGGTTGGCGTCCATGGTGAAGGTCACCATGCCGTCCACGTCGGCGGGCGTCAGCCCGGCGTCGTCGAGCGCCGCCCGCACCGCCTCGACGGCCAGGCGCAGTTCGCTGCGCCCGGAGTCCTTGGAGAACTCGGTCGCGCCGATGCCGGCGATCGCGGCCCTCACGAGGTGCCCCCGGCGGGCAGCGTGAGGGTCACCGTGCCGGTGACGTGCCGGCCGATGCCGTTGTCGCCGGTCACGCGGATCACGGCGGTCGGCCCGTCGACCGCCTCGACGCGGCCGTTCAGCACCATGGTGTCGCCCGGGTGGTTGGGCGCGCCGAGCCGGATGGCGACCTTGCGCAGGACGGCGGTGGAGCCGAAGTGGTCGGTGAGATAGCGGCCGACGAGGCCGTTCGTGGTCAGGATGTTCATGAAGACGTCCGGCGAGCCCTTCTGCCGGGCGAGCTCCGGGTCGTGGTGCACGTCCTGGTAGTCGCGCGAGGCGATCGCCCCGGCCACGATCAGGGTGCGGGTGATCGCGATCTCCAGCGGCGGCAGCTCGTCCCCCACGTTCACGACAGCCCTCCCCGGAAGACGGGCAGCACCAACTCGTCGTCGTACCGCCGGAACTCAAGCCGCACCGGCATCCCGATCCGCACCTTGTCGTACGGCACCCCGACCACGTTGCTGACGATCCGCACGCCCTCCGCCAGCTCGACCAGGCCGACGGCGTAGGGCGGGCGGAAGGCCGGGAAGGGCGGGTGGTGCATGACGACGTACGAATGGACCGTGCCGTCCCCGGCCGCCCGGACGGTGTCCCAGTCGAGGCCGCCGCACGCGGCGCAGCCGGGGAGCCAGGGGAACCGCAGGGTGCGGCAGCCGGTGCAGCGCTGGATCAGCAGCTCGTGCCGCCGGACGCCCTCCCAGAAGCCGGCGTTGTCTCGGCTCACGACGGGGCGGGGACGGGTCTCGGCCGGGGCCCGCTGACGCTGGGCGGGAGCGTACTTGAGGATGCGGAAGCGATGGGTCCCGGCGAGTTCGCCGGCGGCGTGGACGCGGGTGCGGGTGGTGATGAAGTAGCCGGTGCCCAGCTTGGTGGTCTTCCTCGGCGAGACCGACTCGATCACCGTGTCGAAGGTGATCTCGTCGCCGGGGCGCAGGGGGCGCAGATACTCCTGCTCGCAGTCGGTGGCGACGACCGAGGTACAGCCGGCCTCGTCGAGCAGCCCGAGGAGTTCGTCGTAGGCCGGTGTCCGGTCCGGGGGGCGGGAGGGGCGGGCAGGGGCGGTACCCGCCGGGCGGCCAGGGGCGGAGGCGGCGGGACCTGCCGGGCGGGCAGGAGCGGAGGTGACGGGACCGGAGCCGGAGACGGCGGGGCCGGGGGCGGCCGGGGCGGTGGGCCCCGGGACGGCCGGAGCGTTGAAGCCCGGGGCGGCCGGGGCGGTGGGCCCGGAGAGCCCGGCCATCGTCCAGGCCTGGAGCATGGTGGGCGGGGCGACGGCGCCGGGGCCCGTGTACGCCGGGTTGGTGTCGCCGAGGGCCTCGCACCAGTGCCGGATCATGGGCAGGTTGACCGGGTCCTTGCCGGTGCCGGCGAGCGTGGCGGGACGCCCCTCGTAGGCCTTGAGGCGCGCGAACAGGTCGTCGTCGTCAGCCATGGCCGTCGTAACCCCTTCCTCCGGACAGTTCCTGACTGTCCGTCAGATACAGAGGCCTGTCAAGGCCGGTACACGCAAGGGACG
This sequence comes from Streptomyces sp. NPDC086077, assembly GCF_040686175.1. Taxonomy (NCBI): domain Bacteria; kingdom Bacillati; phylum Actinomycetota; class Actinomycetes; order Kitasatosporales; family Streptomycetaceae; genus Streptomyces; species Streptomyces sp. NPDC086077. The sequence goes on from NZ_JBFBJT010000082.1 coordinate 7,430, forward strand.
GGCGCGGTCGACGGCGGGAGGGAGAACGTCTGCGCGGCGGTGCAGAAGCACCGCCGCGCGGACTGACCTTGTTCACCCCACTGAACACGCCCCACACGTGAGTCGAGGGGACCGGCGCCGCGCACCGGCCCCCTCAGATCACCACCAGGGGTAGAAGTTGACGGCGACGTTCTCGTTGCCCTGCTGGATGGCCGTGTACGCCGAGTCGTCGACCTGCGCGGTGTTGCTCTGGTTCGAGGCGCCCGCGCCGACCGCCTGCTGCTGCGTGGTCGACGAGTTGCCGTTGTTGTCGTCGCCGACACCACTGCCGATGATGCCCGCGAACGCGTTGGTGACGGAGGCGGTCGATCCGTTGTCCGCGAAGGAGCCGTTGTCCGCCGTCGCAACACCGGCGAAGAGGGCGGCTGCGAGCGGAAGGGCGGAGACGGCGGCGACCACGCGAGCGGTACGGATGCTTGCCATGTTGGGTTCCTCCAGTAGCAAATACGCCCGGCCGGACGGCCTTGAGCGCGTGAAGTACGGCTTTCACCAGGGCAGTTGGCCGACCGCCCCGGCGGTGTGAGCACGACGTCGCGAGATCAGGATTGCCCACCGAATCCCCGGCGAACCACCCCGGAAGCGGTGATTCGCCCTCAAGCGTGATGACAAGTCGATAAACCCCTTAGGCCATGTTGCGCCCGCACTTCAGGGCACACAGGACACCTCTTCACCAAGCGACGCAAGAGGGGAAGCGTTCCGCCAACTTTTCCGACAATCGCCTGGTCACCGGCGCGTCGGGCGTGCCCCCCTTCCCTTCTTCGAACACTCGTACGAAAATAGAGGCATGGCCACCACCGACCGGCAGGCCACGACGCTGGCCCTCGCACACGCCCTGTCAGCCGCCGAACGCGGCCTGGCCGTCATCCCGCTGTCGCGGACCAAGCTCCCGGCCCTCCGCTCCCCCCACCGAACCGACCCCGAGGCCCCTGCCTGCCACGGCGAATGCGGCCGCTTCGGGCACGGGGTGTACGACGCCTCGACCGATCCGCGCCGGATCCGCGAACTGTTCGCCGCTGCCCCTTGGGCCACCGGCTACGGCATCGCCTGCGGGCTGCCGCCGCACCATCTGATCGGCGTCGACCTGGACACCAAGTCGGGCACGGACTCCTCGGCCGCCCTGCGCGAACTGGCACTGCGGCATCTGTTCACGATCCCGGAGACGGTGGTCGTCCTCACCCCCAGCGGCGGCCGGCACCTGTGGCTCACCGGCCCCCCGGACACCGCCGTCCCCAACTCGGCCGGTCGCCTCGCCCCCGGCATCGACATCCGCGGCGCCGGCGGCTACCTCGTCGGCCCCGGCTCCCGCACCGACCACGGCGTCTACGGCACCGCGCCCGGCACGGCCCACCTTGCCCCGGCCACCTGTCCACCGGCCCTGCTCCGCCTGCTCCTGCCACCGCCCCGCACGCCCACCACGCCGAACTCCAGGACCGGGCACGGCGGCGGCCACGGCCAGGGCCTCGTCCAGTTCGTCCTCGCCGCGCACGAGGGGCAGCGCAACACCCGCCTGTTCTGGGCGGCCTGCCGCGCCTACGAGAACCTCCTGGCCCCGGACCTGCTCCCCGCGCTGATCGAGGCGGCCCTCGGGACGGGGCTCAGCGAGCGGGAGGCGCGGGCGACGATCGCCTCGGCCGCCCGCCTGACCGGGCACCGTCCGTGAAAGCGGGTGATCGGCCCCGCGCCCTCGCCCTAATGTGGGCCCATGTCGCTGACCCGCATCATCCTCTCCTCCGGCCGTTCGATCGAACTGACCGAGCTGCGCATGACGTCGACGTACGGCGACATGCTGGAGGGCCATCCCTGTGAGCAGCTCAACGACATGAAGATCAACGCGCTGGTGCGGGGCGCGCAACGCGCCAGTCCGACGACCCGGGTCCACCTGATCCCACCGCAGCGCGAGTATCCCGACCAGAAGGCGGGCGGCTTCGGCCCGGTGGAGGTGCTGCCTGCGGTGGGCTGCGCCGGGGCGTTCCACTCGACGCCGGTGGACGGGTCCCACGACCCGCTCGACCCGGTCCTGTACCGCTCCCGCCTCACGGTGGTCTGGTTCCAGCCGACACCGGCGACGCCGTCGGGACACGAGGCGGATGCGGGCCTGCTGGCCCTGGACTGGGAGGGACTGGCACAGAACCACGAACTCTGAGCCACACCGCCGCAGCACTCGCAAGACCAACGGCCTCTGACCTGAACACCAGGTCAGAGGCCGTTCGCTGTGCGGTGGGTGTGGGATTTGAACCCACGGTGGCTCGCGCCACGACGGTTTTCAAGAGCGTTCCTGCGCCAACGTCTCGATGGCCGCTGACCTGCGCCAACGACCGGGAGCACGGCCGACGCCGCCGCCCCTGGCCCACACATGGCCCACAACGACTCTGTCAGGACACACGGGTTACGTGCACTGCGCGGGCGACCACCAAGGTGGGGCTTCCCCTTTTTGGACCTCATTTGAGGTAGCATTTGGGGAAGTCGATCACGGAGGCTCGATGCTGAAGCACCCTGCGCAACCGCCTGACAGCTCCACCAAGATCACTCCCCCCGACGAGGCGGACGCCCGTCTCCGCCAGTGGGGGCTCTCCGCCGAGCATTTTCGGGAGAGTGTCACATTTGGCGACAACGCCCGGAAACGGGTCGATCAGCCGTGGTATCCGCGTACGTACGCGGGTGTGGCCATGTGGGCAGAAACGCTCGCAGGACTCCGTCGACAACTGAAGAAGTTGCAGCAGGGCTGGCGCATAGGCCGGACGGGAAACTATGAAACCGTCTACTCCGAGGAGAAGCGCCTGGCCTTTGCCGTCGTAGCGGGCGACAAATACACTGGTACACGAGGTAAGCGCCACCCGAAGCTCACCAGGAAGAGGGGACCTAAGACCAGAGAGCGAGTTGAGAGGAACGCTGAATTCGTTCAGCCAACACTCTGGGGGGAGATCGAGGGAGTCCGCTCTGTACCGACACAGGATGCCGACCTAACTCCCGACGAGGACTGCTCAACCTGGTTCCTGGTCGTCCACGCCGACGAAGACGAGATTCGGTTGGAGGTCTCGCTCGCACGAGACATTGGAGACGGCCTAGTTAGCGAATGGGTGGAGCGCATCCTCATCCCGCCGATCCCTTCATCGGGAGCGGTAGCACCTATAGAGTCAGACGAGGATGACGACGATGACGGAGAATCAATGGTATTCAGGGCTACTTCGTAATGAAGGACCGTCATTTAATCCTGCAAGGCTGACATCAGCGAGAGAGCGCAGAGGACTTACAAAACAGGGACTCGCTGAACTGTGCGACGTTTCGCGGCGCACAGTTACGGCCTGGGAAGCCGGACAGGTGGATTCACCTCCGGCAGACCAAATTGCGCGAGCCTTGTCCCTTCCGCAGTCCTATTTTTTCTCCGATGACCCACCACAAGTGAAGGAGGAGTGGGTCACCTTTCGGGCTCTTTCGTCCATGACAGCTCGACAACTGCGGCGGGTGCTTGCGGTCAGCTCTATGGCAATCGAGCTGAGCGGATGGATTGACAAGCATTACGGCACGCCGATCACCGACCTACCCGATGTTGCCGACCCATCCGATGTTCCCCCGGCGATGGTAGCCGAGCAACTTCGGTCTACCTGGGGGCTGCACCAAAAACCCATTAAAAGCATGCTGGCCCTCCTCGAACGCAGGGGAGTACGCGTGTTCTCACTCCCTGCGGCGGATCGAGAAATCGATGCCTTCTCCTTCAAATACGAAGGTCGACCCTTTGTATTCCTAAACACGAGCAAAACGGCTGAGCGGACGAGATTCGACCTGGCGCACGAACTAGGCCACCTGGTACTACACGAAGCTGCCAACATGAACCTCTCAAGGCAGATCGAGCAGGAAGCTCACGACTTCGCCGCGAGCTTTTTGGTACCAGCCGACGGCCTATACGCTCAAGTGGTAGGAAAGCTCCGCCTGGATGATGTATTCAAGCTGAAGAAGTACTGGAAAGTTTCAGCCCTTGCCATGGTTGAGCGCCTGTACAGGCTGGAGTTCATTTCGGAGTGGAACAGAAGGCAGTGGCTCATCGAGTTGTCCGAGAGAGGGTTTCGCACTGCTGAACCAGACGGAATGCAGCCAGAGCCTTCGAAGTTCCTTACCGATTTGTTCAAGCTAGCCAGGGAAGATGGCTGGACGTCTCGCACGATCGCGGACCAGCTTCAGGAAAGCGAGCAAGACCTTGATGCGCTGGTCTTCGGACTAGCCATGGCGGCCGTCCCTGGCGGAGGCCAAAAGAGCCCTGCAGTAACGGGCCACCTGCGAATTGTCAGATAGCGGAAGCGTGCGTCCGTCATCTTTCATGGTTTGCATCGCGACTGTTAGTTGGTCAGCAGAGAGATGACGTCGGCACGGCGGTTTCAGGAGCCCCACCGTGCCGACGTTCGGGCATCATCAGAAGATGGCCCGCCGCGAGAAGTCCAGGGGTCACCTGATGTGCGGCGCCATCTGCTGAGGTGTCGCCACACAGCGGAAGCCTGTGTCGTCGTCATGCATCGTGTCGTCGGCGTCGTTGGGAACGGCCGGCACTCCTCGGAACAGAGGGCTCGTGAAGGCGCTCCCCCGAAGTTCGTACCGTCCTGGCTCGGTCGGGGTAGCAAGCCACTCCCACACGTTGCCCACCATGTCGTAGACCCCGTAAGGCGAGACACCGCTGTGGTACCGCGATACGGAGGTCGTACGCTCCACTCCGGTCTCTCTGACGTTGCACTTCGCGGCAGTCTTCTGGTCACCCCAGGGGAAGGTGCGGCCGGAGGTTCCGCGCGCTGCCTTCTCCCACTGCTCTGCTGTGGGCAGCGACTTCCCCGCCCACGTCGCGTAGGCATTCGCGTCTCGCCACGTCACGTGAACAACGGGGTGGTCGTACAGCTCGCGCGGACAACGACCGTTCTCCCAGTGCTCGGGCACGGGGTGCCGAGTGGCCGCACAGAATCGCGCATAGTCGGCGTTAGTGGTCGGGAAGGTGTCGATGTGGAATTCATCCACCCACACCGGATCGTCGCCCTCTCCAGATAAGAAGATCCCTTCGGGCACGCGCGCCATGAGCTTTCCGTCTCCGGGATGCTTCACGTACTCGCCACTGCTCGTCTGGTCTTCGTCAGGCTCGATGACCGCTTGAGTGGGTATGTCATCCGCCGCGAGGATGCCGACGAAGCGTCCCTGGGCGTCCTGGTCGGCTTTGGCTAGCAAGGTGTCCAAGGCCGCCTGGTTCACCATGCGCAGGGTGGCTCGCTCGCCGTCAGCTTCCCACCGCGACACGATCCGGTCGGACACCCCGAGTCTCTCGGCGAACTCCATGAGGCTCATCCGTACGGCTTCACGCAGTGCCTTAACTTCACGGCCGGTCCATTTCGTAACGAGTGGCATGGGCTACCTCTGTCGTGAATCGCTGCCCCAACGGGTAGCGGATCGCGCCTACAGTCGGTCGCCGGGAATTCCGACGTATCCGACGCGCAGCGCTTCGAGCACGGGGTGATCCTGCGGGAACTGCACGTCGTCGATCACGCTCACGGAGCGCACGCCGATCGTTGTGTTCGTGGCAAAAGCCGCGGCCATGGTTGGAAGGTCGGCGAGCTGTACCGGGGCTGTGACCTGCTTGGGAGCGTCCAAGCTTTGGAGGAGGAGCATCGTCGTACCGGGGAGGACAGGGGCGTCCGGCCAAATGACAGTCCCGTCCTGGTCGACGAAGCCCAGGTTCCACGTGCCGCCCTCAGAGACGCGACCGTCCGGCTCGACGAACACCGCATCGTCAAAACCGGCGAGCTGTGCATCACGCCGAATCCGGAGCTGCGAGTGAAGACCGATGTGCTTCACCACCGCACTGTCCCGGGTGAAGGTGAAGGACTTGGCGGTAAGCGGGGGCGGGGGCATGGCGCCCGCCGGCCGCAAGTTCACGAGAACATGGGGGTCCTTGGCATCACTGGGACGCCCCATGTCGATCCCAGGGTCGAAAACCGTGACTCGGAGACCGGCAATCCCGGTGACGCCTTCCGCTGCCTTACGGATGTAGCTCAGCGTCCGCTCGCGGTCCAACTCCACCCCGAAGACGATGCGGCAGTCCCGAACCAACCGATCGAGGTGAAGCGACAGGCCACGAATCGTGCCGTCCTCCATGCGCATGGAGGTGAAGTGGCCGTAGTTGGTGAGGGCAAGGCTCTGGAGTTCGTCGAGGGTGACGGGTTTCCCGTTCAGTTCAGCCATGGGGCCAGTCTTACAGCCCCTGACGATCCGCCAACACCCAGCTAAGCGGCCAAAGTTCGGATTAGTTCGGTGCGGGGGCGGCGAGAGTACGTACTCACGGAGCGCTCGCCGGGACACGCTTTGAGCATGATGGCGGACACACCCCGAGAGACGCTAAGCGCCGGGCTCCTCGTTGGCGGGACCCACGACCGCTTCAAGCTGCTTGACGCGCTCGACAAGGCCGGCCAGTTCGGTCGAGACGCGCGCGACCTCGGCTTGCAGCTCGGTCAGGCGCTGAGCGGCCTCACGGGGCGCCTGCTCGCCGGGAGCGGGGTCACGGACGTAGGTGCCGCTCCCCGTGCGGCCTTCGACCAACCCTTCTTCCTGGAGTTGCGCGTAGGCGTTCTGCACGGTCATCAGGGCTACCCCGAGCTTCTTGGCGTAGGCCCGAGCGCCAGGGAGGCGGTCCCCGGGGCCGAAGGTCCCTGCGGCGATTTCGTCTCTGACCCTGGCTGCGATCTCGCGGGCGTTGAGCTTCCTCTTCGGCTGTGAGTCCACCCCGAAAGCGTACTTGACCTAGGTCGTTTGCAGTCAGGTCGCCAGACCGCTTGACGCCCCAAAGCGACCTAGGTAGCTTTCATGGCAACGGCAAGCTACCTAGGTCGCTCTGCTTGGGGGTCATTTGACCTGCACGAACAGCGTCCGGATGCACGGCCCGGAGCCTGCGCTGTGGAGAACTCAACAGAGTGCCGACCCAGCCACCTGAACACGGGTGGTCGATGGGTGCGGGTCACCATCCTGACCGCCCATGTCGGGCCGGGTGACCTGCCCGGATCCGCCCTTCGGGGCGGTATCTGGCATTGCGTGATCTGACATCCGCAGAACCTTCGCGGGGCGTTCGACGCCCTGCCTGAGCACCAGTGCTCACGGTCCCCGACACCTCTGCCGTACGCGGTGTGACGTGCCGGGGAGCCGCGGTCGCTCGTGCTTCGCGAGAGGACCTGTCCCCGTACGGCGGGCGGCTCCCGGGGTGCCTCCCGGGAGCCGCTGTTCGGGCCGTACCTACTGCTAGGGAGACACGACCCATGAAGCTCATCGTTGCTGTTCAGGGGCCCGTTACTGATGGCCTGCCCGACGCGGAACCGTCCTGGCAGGACCTTCACGCCATCGAGTTGGAGCGTCCGCTGATCGATGCGGAGATGGACTTGCTGGACGTCCAGATCAGCCTGTTGGACCGGCCGGTGTCGGAGCTGGATCAGCGTCGTCTGCGGCGGGCCGCGAACAAGGTTCTGGCCGCCCGCCGCACGGTCGCCAACCGTCTCGGGACGGGGGAAGCCGCATGACCGGCACTGCCGTCACGACGTCGCCGCGCAAGCTCACCCGCGGCCAAGCGCTCGTGCTGACCGCGGCCTTCGTGCCGATGGTCGCGACCGGCGGGTTCGGTGCGATCGGCACGTTCTCCAACATCAGCCACATGTACGGCAAAGGCACCGCGGCCGGTGCCGTCGCGGCCGGTGAGGGCGCCACCGCGGTCCTCGCGCTGGTCCTGCTAGGTCTTACGATGCTGGGCCAGGCGTCCCCGTGGCCGGTGCGCGCCGGACTGTGGGCCCTGCCGGCCGCGGCCTCGGCGATGTCGGCGATGGCCGCCCCGGATGCAGGCCGCATGGTCATCTACGCGCTGACCCCGATGGGCATGTCCGTGTCCGCCGAGGGCGCCGCGTTCCTCGCCCGTCGCATCGTCGTCCACCGCGATGGCCGCGATCCGGAGGCCGAGCGCAAAACGGCTGAGCTTGTTCAGGCTCTCGCCTATCACCGGGCCCGTGCCGCCAACCACCCGGACGCCAAGGTGCAGGCGGAGTCGGAGCGGGAGTCGTGGAAGCTCGCGGAGAAGGTCGGCGTCGGTGACGTCACGCTCGGGGCGCGGCTGGTGGATGTGCAGCGCGAGCGCGTCACCGAGGGCGCGGATGCCGCGCTGGCCGCCATGTTCGGCACGCCCGTGACGCCGACCGTCACGCCCCTGGAATCCGCCCCGGTGGCTGCACCGGCCCTGCCCCCCTCGGACACTGCCCGGGAGACGGAAGACACGCAGGTCAAACGCCTGCCTCCCGGCCCGCGCAGTGAGTGTGACGACGGGCGTGACGCCACCGTGACGACGGACGTCGAACCGCCCGCCGAGGATGCCGAGCCGTCACGGGATGAGGAGGTTCGCCTCCCGGCTGTGACGCTCGCGGACGTGGCGATGGTCGCGGGTGTGACGGTCCCGGAGCCGGGAGCCACGCTCTCGGATGCTCAGCTGGTCGTGGTGCTGCGGTTCCTGCGGCACTCGCAGAACCCGCCGCTGTCGTATCGGCAGGCCGCGACGGAGTTCCGCGGGCAGGGCTTCAAGGGCGCCGAGGACCGGGTGCGTGAGGCGTGGACAACGCTCATGGCCGCCGAGAGCACGTCGTGACCCTGCCCGTCTACCGCTGGCGCCTGGCCCCGGACGGCTATGCGACCTACCGGCAACTGCGCGCCCTCGGTCTGCGGCCCGGCGGGCAGGACGTCGCGGCCCAGCTCGAACGCCCGCGGCGCCGGCGCGGCCCGCTGGTCGCCTACCTGTACCGCATCGACCAGGCCAAGCCGGTGCGTCCGATGACGCCGGGCCGGTGGGCGGCCCTGGCCAAAGCCAACGCCGCCCGCCGCGTCTGCCCCGAGTGCCGGCGCGACGTCGGCTACGTCATCCCACCCTCGCTGGGCATGTGCGGCTCCTGTGCCGCCCCCGAGGAACAGTGCGCTGCCTGAAATCCCCTGTCTGAACAGCGCATCCCCCATACAGGTGCAGGACCCGAACGCACCTTCTCACCAGCTCGTTCGGGTCCTGCTTCTCACTCCGGAAGGAGTGCTCTCAGCATGACCGACATCAGTACGGAAGCGGTAGTGGCCCCCGCCACCACCGACACCCCGCCCGCCCCGGCCCCTGCACAGGCTGTGGACAAGGCGGATGAGCAGAAGAACAGCCAGGTAGAGGACGCTCCGGGTGGTTGGCCGGTCGCGCCGCTGGCCCTGTCCGGGGCCAACGCCACAGTCTCCACGATCGCGGGGGCGGGGCTGGTCGGCGGGCCGGTCGCCGCAGTGGTCGCCGCGACCGGCATGGTCGTGTTCGGCACCCTCGCCTCCTACCGCAGCCGCAACCCGCGCCCGAAGCAGGCTGCACGTCGTGCCGCCGCGCGTACCGCGGCCCGTCAGCACGCCGCCCGACACCGTTCCGGCGGCCTCAACACCGCCGGTCGCAGGACCGGTTCAGGCGGCGGTCGCACGGCTGGGGGATCGGGCAAGGTCCCCGGTCAGAAGCGGCGCGGACCGGGCGCCGGTCTGGGGCGTGGCGCGGCTGGTCAAGGGCGGTCCGGGGCGGCCAAGCACAGTGCTCCGGTCTCCCTGAACAAGCCCGCCGGGCTCAAGAGCGGTGGTCGTGGCGGTGCGGCGGGCGCGCTGTCCAAGGCGGGTCAGGTCAAGGCGCTGCGGAAGGCGCAGAAGCAGGCCGGAGCGTCCCGCGCGCAGAAGCGCGAGCAGACCTCTGCGGCCCGGCGCGCGGTGGCCGACGCTCGCCGCAACATCCCCAAGTCCCACAAGGCGCGGGCACGGTCGGGTGGTCTGGCCGGTCGCATGCTCGGCGGTGCGGGCCGGAAGGCGCGTGCGGTGAAGCAGGCGGCCATCGCCAAACAGCGTGCCCGCCGGGACGCGGCCACCGCGCGGAAGGTGGCCGACGGGCGGTCCAGCGTGCGCAAGGCGCCCGCCCGGCAGGCCGCGAGGAAGGCCCTGCGCCGCTCTGCAGCGCGCTTCCACGGGCGCCGAGCCCTGGCCGCCTTGCTCGCGTTCCCGATCGGTCTCCTCGGGTTCGTGTCCAGCCCGTTGGGTCGGAAGTTGGGCCTGCCCTGGCTGGTCCACCCCGGCCGGCGCCTGTACCGACGGCTGACCGGCGCGGCCCGCGAGCAGCGCGCCGAGCGCGATGCGGCGATCCGTGAGGAGCAGGCCGCCGCGGAGGACGCGGCGGAGCAGGAGGCCGCCAAGGACGTCACCGACGGGCTTGGGGACCGGGTGGAGCGCCCGGCCGGGCCCGTCCCGAGCAACACCGATCGCACGTCGACCAGTGAAGGAGATCACGTGTCCGGGTTCCAGTTCGAAGAGCACGCCGCCGAGATGGAGCAGGCCGCACAGTCCTACGACCCCGAGGACGCCATGGAGATCCTCGCCATGGTCGAAGGGCTCCCGGCCGCGCTGACCAGCGTGGCGAACGTGATGAAGACCCTCGCCGAGCGGGCCGACAGTGAGTTCCCGCTGGAGAAGGAGGTCGCGGATGGCTTCAACGACATCTTCGGCGCCCTGATGAGCGCCGTCGCCGTCGCCGAGGACATGGGGCCGCTGTTCCGGCAGGCCCACGAGCAGGACATCGCCCGTCACGAGGACCCCCGCAACGGCCCTGAGGCCGAGAAGGGCTGGAACGTCTGACATGAGTGCCACCACTGCCGCGAACAAGAAGAAGCAGGCGGACAGTGGCCCGGTGCTGGACTGGAGTGCCGGTCACGGACCCGTGACCGGCGCCCTGTCCGCGACCACCGGAGCCCTGGCCATCGCCACCACCGGCGCCGCAACCGGCATGCCGCCCCTGTGGGCGCTCGCTGTCGGGGGTGCCGGCGCCCTCGGTCACACCGTGGCCGGGCTCAAGGTCCGCAACGCGGGCCGCACACTCGCGTTCAAGGCCGCATCCTGGCTGGTCGGCGCCGGGTGGACCACCTGGGCCATGACCACCGGCCCCCTCTCGTGGGCCGCCCTCGGCTCCCTCGCCACAATCGGCGTCGGCATGGGCGCCGGCGCCCGCTCCGTCGCCCTGTACGAAGAGGCCCGCGAGGAAGAGGCCCTGGCCGCGGAGCGGCGCCAGATCGCTCAGGAGCTGAGTGCGGAGCGACGCCAGATCGCCGCGGAGTGGGTGGAGCGAGTCCGCCGGATCTGCAGCATCACCGTGCGCGTGCTGGCCGTGGAGATGTGGGAGACCGGCAACGGCTACTCCCTCGATCTCGAACCGCAGGGCGGCACCACCTACGACCGCATCGCCCAGTACGCCGCGGCCCTGTCGGCGGACGCGAAGCTGCCGCACGGCTGCACCGCCGCAGTCGGCCCCGGCGTACACCAGGGCCGCGCCATCGTGGACGTCACCACCCGCAACGTCCTCGCCGAAGCCCGCACCTACCCCGAGGACTACACGCCGCTGTCGATCCTGACCGGCATCCCCTGGGGGTTCCGCACCAACGGTGACGACGTCCTCGCCTACCTGCGCGAGCAGTGCGCGCTGGTCGTCGGGCCGACCGGATCGGGCAAGACGAACATGCTGCACACGATCCTGGCCGGACTCGCCCGCGCCGAGGACGTCCTGACCTGGGTGATCGACCTGAACGCCGGATCCGCCGGCCTGCCCTGGGTGCGCCCCGCCCTGAGTGGCGAACTCAAGCAGGCGGACGGGAATCCGGTGCGGCCCGGCGTGGACTGGCTCGCCGGGACCTACGAGGAGGCGCTGAAGCTGCTGGACGCGGCGATCGCGGTCGGACTGCACCGCAAACGCGCGTATCAGGAGCTGATGGCCAAGCACGACACCGACCTGCTGCCGGTGAGCGCGAAGATTCCGCAGATCATGCTGGTCATCGACGAGGGCGCGGAGATCCTGGTCAGCACCGACCGGCGGATGAAGGAACTCGCCAAGCGGATCTATGAGTTCATCCGCATGCACCGCTCCATGGGCGGGCGCACGATCATCACCGCACTCGGGGCGACCGGCAGCGTACTGGGCAACCTCCTCATCCGCCGTGAGGCCAAGATCCGCGTCGCCCTGACCGGTGGCGAGACCGAGGGCATGGACCTCTCCAAGATGTTCCCCGGTCGGCGCGGGCTGCGCGTGGATCAGGCGCCGTTCAAAGGCGCCGGCTTCATGGGCACCCCCGAGTCGCCGGGCGCGCTGTTCAAGGCGTGGCGGATCAAGCCCTCCCAGATCCGGGACATCACCGTCGCCACCAGCGACCGGCACCCGCGTCTGGACGCGGTGTCCGCGAATGCCGCGGGCGCCGACTACGCGCGGCGGTGGGACGCGGAGCGCACGGCGTGGATGCGCGACCTCACCCCGGAAGCGACCGGCACCGAGCAATCGGCCCCCAGCGCCGGGGGTGGGCTGAACCTGTCCGCGCTGCGCACCGACCGCGCCGGGACGCCGGGCGGGGACGACGACCTGTTGCGCCGGTTCCGCGAGGAGATCGACGCCCAGTTCGCCACCGCACCCGACCCCGACACCCCACCGCCCGCGGCGGGGCTGAACCTGTCCGCACTGCGCAAGGAGCAGGAGCAGGACAGTCCCGCGCAGCGGGCCGCGCTCGCCGCGCTCCTCGCCGCGGGCCGGGAAGGAACGGGCGCGTCTGCGATCGCTCGTGCACTGGCGAACGAGTACGGCACGACGCGGCAGACGGTCGTGGGCTGGCTCAAGACGTGGGCCGATGAGGGCACCGCGGTGCGGGTCGGGGAAGGCACCAAAGCCCGCTACGTCCACCGCGACCACGCCCCCGAGCCACCCTCGGGCAACTAGTGCTTGTCGCTTGTCACCCGTCCCGCACGCATACCCCTTCCCGGGGTGTCGTGGGGGTCGGAAACGGCTTGTGACCTGCAAGGCGACAAGCGACAAGACAAGCAAGGCGACAAGACAAGCGACAAGCCGCACGACAAGTCAGACGACAAGCCATCGGCGGGCAGCACCCGGGTTCGGGTGCCGCCCGCCGGCCGTTGCCCAAGGGGGCCGCTCGTGATCGTGACCCTGTCCGCCGTCGCCCTCTTCGGGCTCCTGACGTTCGTCCTCATCCGCTCCCGCTACGTCGGCCCGGGCGCCGCGCTCGCGGTGTTCCTCTTCGGATTCTTCACCGCCGACACCGGAGCCTCCACCGCCATCCGCGCCGCCATACAGGCCCTCATCAACGCCGCATCCACCATCGCCTGATCTACCGGAAGGGAGACACCTGCCGTGAGCGAGACCGAGAACGCCGCCACCGACTGGTGGCCGCGCATGAGCGATGACGCGGCCAACGCAGAGGCCCGCCGGATCATCGACGACGCCTACCGGCCCGTGGCGCAGATGCCCACCCACTTCCGCGACACCAGCCCGCTGCCCTCCCACGGCCCCACCCCGCCCGTCCCGCAGCCCGACCACCGGATCGTGCCGGCCTGGGCCGCGGGGACCGCGGTCGCCGGCATCGGCACCGGCGCCGCGTTCGTCGGCGTCGGCTGCGGGATCTGGCTCGCCTGCCAGGGATTCGCCGCCGTGACCCTGTCCAGCGTCCTGTTCGTCACCCTCCCCATCGCCGCCGTCGCCGCGGTCGCCGCCGCGATCGGGTCGGCACTGAAGGCACTCAAGGGCGTCCACACCGAAACCCACCACCACTACACCGGCCCGGTCCGCCAGGAAACCAACACCATCACCGCACCCGCGTACGGGCTGATTGCCCGCAACCGCAACGAACTCCACCGCTGAGAGAGGACCACATGGACACCACCGCCACAGACCCGGCGCAGTCCGTCCGTAACGCTGCCGAAGCTGTCCGCGAGTTCAACCACCTCACCTTCCCCCGCGCCGACCAGACACCGGCCCTGCCGTACCCGGGCGACGCGTATGACGCCATCAGCGCGCTTAAGACGCTCGCCCAGAGGCTCCCGCAGGCCATCGAACAGATCGGAACCGCGCTGGACGTCCTCACCGCAGCCGGGCACCTCGGAGCCTCCGACGGAGAGGACCCCCAACGGCATGTCGCCAACGTGCAGGGATTCCTGATCACGGCTATGGAACAGGCCGGAGGGCTCGCCCAGTGCCTGGACCTCGCGCACAGCGCCGTCAGCCCCCTTACCTACAGCGGCCCCGATGACGGCCCGGAAGACGAAGCCTGCGGTGAGGGCATGTGCCAGTGCTCATGCGTCGGTGTCCTGCACGCCTGCGGGTGCGACTGCCCCCGATGCCCCTACTGCCAGCAGGACCCCGAGAACTGCGACTGCGACGACCAGTAGCTACGCCAAGGGCGACCCCCCATTCCGCCAAGAACCGGGGTCGCCCTTGTCCAGCCAGTCACCATCAAGGAACTGGAGACCTCCAGCATGACCCAACCCACCGACATCCCGCGAGCACTCGCCCTGCGGGAACCCCTTTGGGTGTTGGACGGATGCTGCTGCATCGGCGGCGCCACCGAAGGCCTGCGCCGTGCGTTCGGCCCGAACGTCCACATCACCGGCGTCGACATCGAACCCCAACCCGACTATCGGGGCGACGCGTTCCACCAGGGCGACGTGGTCGACTTCATCCGCGACTGTGGCCGTGAGTTCGACTTCATCCACGTCTCGCCGCCCTGCCAGGGAGAGGGCGCCCCCACGAAGGGCACCAACCGCACCCGCAATGAGGCGATCGGCCGCACCTACCCCCGGCTCATCCGGCCCGTACGGGCCGCGCTGGAAGCGACGGGCCGGCCGTACGTGATGGAGAACGTGGCCGGCTCCGAGGTCCGCAAGGACATCCGCCTGTGCGGGGAACAGTTCGGCCTCGGAGTGCTGATGCACCGCTACTTCGAACTCGGCAACTGGACCACAGCGCAACCGGTCCACCCGCGCCACCGCGGGCGGGTGCGCGGCTGGCGCCACGGCGAATACCACGAGGGGCCCTACGTCGCCGCGTACGGCAAGGGCGGCGGGAAGGCCACCGTGGAGGAGATCCGGGCTGCGAAGGGCATCGACTGGTCCACCGACCACTTCCGCCTGCGGGAAGCTCTCCCGCCTGCCTACATGGAGTGGATCGGCCGCGCCTTCCTCGCTTCCGGGACGCTGGAGGTGGCGGCGTGAGCAACCACCTGCGCACCGCCCTGCGGCTCGCGGCCGAGGGGCTGCCCGTGCTGCCGCTGCGCAAGGGCAAGGTGCCCTTCGCCAACTGCCCCGCGTGCCTGTACACCTCGTGCGGCGGGCGCCCGCACATGAAGACCCCCGGCCTCTGCACCTGCCCCGCCCCTTGCCACGGCTGGGCCGCCGCTACCACAGACCCGGGCGTCATCAACTCGCCGGCATGGGCGACCGCATGGCAGGGCGCCGCGGCGGTCGCCTACCACCCCGGCGGCGCCGGCCTGACTGTCGTCGACTGCGACAACGCCGACGCGATCGCGTGGGCCCGCGAGACCCTGCCCGCCACCCGGACCGTGCCCACGACCCGCGGTGAGCACTGGCTCTACCTCGGGACGATGCCGTCGGCCAACGGCGTGCGGCCCGGCGTGGATATCAAGTCCACGATGGCCTACGCCCGCTGGCTTGGGTCCGGCACCGGCACCATGACCGCGCTGCCCGACGTCGTGCGCGCGCTCACCGCAGCCAAGCCCGCGCCCCCCGTACCCGTCAGGGTTCCCGCGCCGGCCGGGGGCGGGGAGTGCCGCCACCGCACCCCCGCCTACCTCGAACGCGGGATCGCCATGGCCGTACAGCGCATCACCGAGGCCACCAGCGCCGTGCACGCGACGGTGTACCGCACGTTCCTGGCCGTGCTCTCGACGCACGGCCGGTGCGGCTGCCTCACCGAGGATCACATCGCCCGCCTGTTCACCGCCGCTCAGGCCAAGGGCGAGAGGCCGCGGCACTGCACGGACGCGTGGACCAACGCACGCAATCGGTTGGGGCTTTGAGCATGGAAGACGACGACAAGAACCCGGCCCGGAAGGTCATCGCGGACTACGCGCAAGAGCGCTTCCGCTACTTCCGCACCGCCGACGGCACCGTCTACGCACAGCGCAAGGGCCACCCCGTGGCCCGCCCCATCCGCTCCCAGGGCACCACCGGAAGCCACCGCCAAGAACTCATGGTCGGCCTGTTCAAAGACGGACTCGGCACATTCAACGGCACCGCGATGAAGGAGGCACTCGACTTGATCGAAGCACTCGCCCTCACCGAGCAGGTCCAGCCCGTCCACATCCGCGTCGCCCCCGGCCTGGACGGAGCCACCTGGCTGGACCTGGGCCGCAACGACGGCCAATCCGTCCGCATCCACCCCACCGGCTGGGACATCCGCACCCCCGACCCCAGCGAAGTGTGCTGGCGGCGCACCCAGCTCACCGGCGAACTCCCGCTGCCAGCCAAGGACACCAACGGCAAGGGCATCGACCTGCTCTTTCGGCTCTGCAACTTCGCCAACGCCGAAACCGAGTGCCTGGCCATGGCCTGGCTGATCGGCTGCCTGGAACCCTCCGTGCCCGTCCCCGCCCCCTTCCTCACCGGCCCCCAGGGCGCGGGGAAGTCCACCGGCGGGCGGATGCTGATCAGGCTCATCGAGGGCATGACCGGGGACCTGCGCCGGGCCCCGAAAGATGAGGACAACCTGATCGCGGCCGTCGCCGCGGGATGGGTCACCGCGCTGGACAACCTCTCCCACATGACCCCGGACCTGTCCGACGCCATGTGCTGCATCGTCACCGGAGCCGAGAGCGTCAAGCGCGCCCTGTTCACCGACGGAGACGTCTTCCGCGCCCGCTACCGCCGCCCCCTGCTCCTGACCGGCATCGACGTCGGCGTCATCCGCCCCGACCTCGCCGAACGCCTCCTACCGCTCCGCCTGGAACGCCCGAAGGTGCGGCGCACCGAAGCAGAGCTGTGGGCGGAGTACGCCGAAGCCCTGCCCGTCATGCTCGGCTCCCTGCTGGACCTGACCGTCAAGGTCCGCGCCGCCACCGCTGAGACACCGACGGACCTGCGGATGGCGGACTTCGCCCACCTGTGCGCGCAGCTCGACGAGGCCATGGGCCTCGGGGCGCTGGCGGCCTACCGGGCCGGGCTGGACGACCTCAACGACGACGTCATCGAGGGCGACCTGCTCGCGCAGACCGTGCTGCAGTACGCGGCCGGCATGCAGCCCGGGGCACAGGAGCGGATGACGTCCGCGGAGTGGCTGCACCTCCTCACCCGGCTCTACAGCGGCGAGGAATGCCGCCCGCTGCCCAAGGGGTGGCCGACCACCGGCAAGGTCCTCTCCGACCGGCTCAAGCGCCTACAGCCCACCCTCGCCGCCCGCGGCCTGGTCGTGGACTGGGGACGCACCCGCGAGGCCCGCTACATCGAACTCACCGAACCCGCGCCGGCACCCGGGCCGCAACAGGAACCCGTGTTCTGAACGCGAGGTCACCACACAACAGCAAGAAGAGCACCCGGGCCGACGCGGCGATGGGTGCTCCTCTTGCTGTTCGGTGCGCAGCACCGCCCGAAGGACGTGCCGCGCAGCGGCTCCTTCTTCGCGCTCTGAGCCGCGCACAACAACAGACACCACCCCCTCTCTTTCCTAAGTAGGGGAACGCTGCGTCACCTGCGTCACACGCGACGGAAAACGGCCCCTGACCAGCCGGAAGGAGCGTGACGCAGAGCCGATCCGTCTGCGTCATCGTGCGTCACCTGCGTCACGCCACCGTGACGCAGGTGACGCGGCAGTGACGCACCCCCGCCGGGCTGTGTCACGGATTCCCCCAGGTCAGGACCCTGGATGACGCAGGTGACGCTGTGACGCAGAAATCCGAACCTCGGACAGGTGCCAGCCCGCCATGACCAGAGCCTCGAAGGAGTCGACTGTGGCACGCCCTCAGATGCTCAAGCTCCCCGAAGTCCTCGCAGAGATCAAGATGAGCCGCGCCGCCTTCTACCGCATGCGCGCCCGCGGCCAAGCCCCCCGCCTCCGCAAACTCCCCAACGGCCAAGTCCGCGTCAGCCGCGCCGACCTTGATGCCTGGTGGGAGCGCTGCGAGCAGCACGCCGCATAGATCAAACCGCTTCACCGGGGCCCGCGCTGAGCGCGGGCCCCTCGTCACGTCTGGAGAGACATGCTCACGTATGACGTCGATATCTGGTCCATCCGCAAGCGCGCCGGCCGTCCCAAGCCGTGGGAACTGCGCTGGAGGGTTGGCGAGCGACCCCACTCCCGCAGTTTCAAGCTGAAGCCGCAGGCAGATGGGCGCCGGGCCGAGTTGATGGCGGCCCTGCGGGATCAGCAGCAGTTCGACGAGGAAACGGGCCTGCCTGCACGTGAGTTGATGGCTCTGACCTCTCCGTCGTGGTACGAGCACGTGACGGAGTACGTACTCATGAAGTGGCCGCGCGCCGCCGCCAAGCACCGGGCGAGCATCGCGGAATCCCTCGCGGTCGTGACACCCGCGCTCGTTACAAGCAAGCGGGGGGCGCCCCGCCCCTCAGTGCTGCGTGGCGCGCTCTATCAGTGGGCATTTCGCGCAGTTCGAGGGCCGGACGGCACTTGGGTCCCGCGCCACGCAGTCGAGGAGCCCCCGGCGGAGATCCTTACCGCCCTGGAATGGGTCGCCGCCCGCTCCATCAAGGTCAAGGATTTGGAGGACCCCGCACTCCTCCGTCCCGCCCTTGAAGCCCTCTCCCTCCGTCTGGACGGTGGGAAAGCCGCAGAGAACACCGCCCGACGTAAGCGCATGGTGCTGAGCAACGTTCTTCGCTACACAGTCGAGGAGAAGGGCCTACTCGCCTCCAACCCTCTCCCACGAGTGGACTGGACCCCGCCCGAGAGTGACGACGAAATCGACTTCCGGTATGTGCCGGACCCACGGTTGGCGCGAGCCCTGCTCGGGGCAGTCCGCGACTCTGGCCCCCGCGGTCAGCACCTCCACGCGTTCTTCGGATGCCTCTACTACGCCGCCATGCGCCCTGGTGAAATCGTCGCGCTCACCAAATCCGACTGCACCTTGCCGCCTAACTCGCCCGACGCCGTTCAGGAGTGGGGCGAACTCCTGCTCGGAGAGAGCCGCCCGGAAGTCGGCGGCGGCTGGACGGATGAGGGCACGTCGTACGAAAAGCGGGGGCTCAAGCGACGTAAGCAGGGAGCGACGCGGACCGTGCCCATTCCGCCCGTTCTCGTGCACCTCCTTCGTCAGCACATCGAGCGCTACGGCACGGCCGACGACGGCCGGCTGTTCCGGGCCTCGCGGGGAGGGCGCGTCCCGTCCACCGAGTACTGCGACATCTGGGAGAGAGCTCGAAAGGTGGTCCTCACGCCCCGTGAGGTGAAGTCGGACCTCGCCGCCGTGCCGTACTCCCTTCGGCACGCGGGAGTCTCCCTCTGGATCAAATCAGGGGTGGACCCCGCGGAAGTCGCCGCGCGCGCCGGCCACAGCATCGCCGTGCTCTACCGCTTCTACGCAAAGATCCTTAAGGGCGGTCAGCAGCACTCCAACGACCTCATCTCCCGCGCGCTCGACGAAGGGGAAGAGTCCTGACCCTGGCCCACAGATGGCCCATACGTACTGGTCAACGCTGGGATATAGGCGAGAAAGGGTGAGACAGGGTCCATGCGGAAGGGGTGCCGCTCCGGAGAGTGGCACCCCTTCTGACCTGCATAGCTTCTGACCTGCGCGGTGGGTGTGGGATTTGAACCCACGGTGACATCGCTGCCACGACGGTTTTCAAGACCGTTCCCTTAGGCCGCTCGGGCAACCCACCTCGGCGCCGCCCACCAGTGGCGGAGCGGATACAGACTACCGGGAGGCGCCGGTGCCTGGGGGCTGTGGTCGGCACCGGGTCCCCTGGCTGTCGCCCACGCCGTGGAGCGATCCGCCCGGAAGCGCTCCCGGTGTCAGGAGGTGAGGATGCTGACGCCGTCCCCGAGGAGTTCCTACCTTCGTCGACGTCTTCGACCCGCACCGCGAGGGGGACTTCCGGTGGCACGACCACCCGTGCCAGTCTCTGCCCGACGTCGGCCCGCTGCACCGCAGACGCGGTGCACCGCGGAACCCGCCCGTGGAGCCATGCCGAAGGGGCGCCCCTCGGTGAGGAGCGCCCCCGTCGGTCTGACGCCGGGCCCGCCGGGGGGTCAGCTGTCGCCGACGCGCGAGCCCAGGGTGACGTCGACCGTCTCGGTCTTGCCGCCGCGCTCGTAGGTGATCGTCACCTTGTCGCCGGGCTTGTGGGTCCAGATCTCGCCGATCAGGGTCGGGCCGCTGTCGATCACCGTCTGGTCGAGCTTGGTGATGACGTCGCCGGGCTTCAGGCCGGCCTTGTCGGCGGGGCCGCCCGCCTCGACCGGGTCCGTGCCGCCCGCACCGGTGTCGGTGATCTTCGCGCCGCCGCTCGAGTCCTCCAGGGAGACGGACGCGCCGATCTTCGCGTACACCGGCTTGCCCGTCTTGATCAGTTCCTGGGCGACGTACTTCGCCTGGTTGATCGGGATGGCGAAGCCCAGGCCGATGGAACCGGACTGGCCGGTGCCGAAGCCGCCGTTGCTGCTGGACTGGATCGCGGAGTTGATGCCGATGACATTGCCCTTGGCGTCCAGCAGCGGGCCGCCGGAGTTGCCGGGGTTGATCGAGGCGTCGGTCTGCAGCGCGCTCATGTACGACGCCTGGCTGCTGGTGCCGTCGCTGGAGGCCACCGGGCGGTCCTTGGCGCTGATGATGCCGGTCGTCACCGTGTTCGACAGACCGAACGGGGCGCCGATCGCGATCGTGGAGTCGCCGACGGCCACCTTGTCGGAGTCGCCCAGGGTGAGCGGCTTCACGTCTGAGGGGGCGTTCTTGAGCTTGACGACCGCCACGTCGTAGCCCTGCGCGTTGCCCACGACCTCGGCGTCGTACTTCTTGCCGTTCGGGAAGGTGGCCGTCAGCTTGCCGCCGTCGACCGCGTCCGCCACCACGTGGTTGTTGGTGATGATGTGGCCCTCGGTGTCGAAGACGAAGCCCGTGCCCGTGCCGCCCTCGCCGCTGCTGCTCTCGGCCTCGATGGTGACCGTGCTCGGCAGCGCCTTGGCGGTGACCGCGGCGACCGTGCCGGAGTCACGCTTCAGGTCGCCGCCGCTGTCCGAGGCGGAGACGGTGGTGGAGCTGGAGTCGTCGTCCCTGGCCAGCGTGTAGCCGATGCCGCCACCCAGGCCGCCCGCCACCAGCGCGGCCACCAGGACCGCGGCGAGCAGACCGCCGCGCCGTCCGCCGGGCTTCGGCGCGGGCTGCGCGTGCGGCGTTCCCCAGCCGGATCCGTCGCCCGGGCCGCCGGGGCCGGGCTCGGGGTACGCGTGCGTGGGGGGCGGCGGGGGCGGCCAGCCGCCCTCGGGGGCCCCGCCCGGGGCGCCGCCCTGGGGGTTCGCCGACGCGTACGCCGGTATGCCAGGGGCGTGGGGCGGCTGCCCCGGGGCGCCCGGAGCGCCGGGTGGCGTGGCCGGCATCGGCGCCGTCGGGGCGTCGTCGGCTTGGCCGTAGGAGGGTGCGGGGGCGTGTGCGGGTTGTTGCGGGGAGGCTGCGGGAGTGTCCACCGGCACGGGAGGTGCGGACGGGGCCGGGGGTACCGCAGTGCCCTCGTTCTCGGTGCTCACAGCTTGTCTCCTCGGTCCACTGCTGTTGGTCGGGCGCGATGCGGCGGTTTCTGCGCTCGCTTGTGAGTTTGTACGCCGTCAGCTTTTCCCACAGGCCGTCAGGGCACCATAAGCGGTTGCTGTGGGTGTTCGACTCACCTTTATATGGGACCAGTCCTATTAAAGAGTCGCATTCCGGCGGCGGCCAAATCACCTCCGCCTCCACGGCTACCCAGGGCCGATGGCACCATGACGCGGGTGACCCACGCACGACAGCACCAGATCCAGGTCGTCGCCCACCGCGGGGCCTCCGAGGACGCCCCCGAGCACACCCTGGCCGCGTACAAGAGGGCGATCGAGGACGGGGCGGACGCTCTGGAGTGCGATGTGCGGCTGACCGCCGACGGACACCTCGTGTGCGTCCACGACCGTCGCGTCAACCGTACGTCCAACGGCCGCGGCGCGGTCTCCGCCCTGGAGCTCGCCGACCTCGCCACCCTGGACTTCGGCTCCTGGAAGTACCGCGGGTCACTGCACCACCGGGACGAGGAGCCCGACTGGGTGCATCGCCCGGAGGACCCGGCCGAGACCTCGGTGCTCACCCTGGAGCGACTGCTCGGCCTGGTCGCGGACGCCGGGCGGCGGGTGGAACTGGCGATCGAGACGAAGCACCCGACCCGATGGGCCGGGCAGGTGGAGGAGCGACTGCTCACGCTCCTGAAGCGGTTCGCGCTGGACGCTCCGGCCTCCCCGGAGGAATCCGCCGTACGGGTCATGAGCTTCTCGGCGCGCTCCCTGAACCGTGTCCGGGTCGCCTCGCCGACGCTGCCCGTGGTCTATCTGCTGCAGTTCCTCTCACCCCGGCTGCGGGACGGACGGCTGCCCGCAGGTGTCCGAATCGCGGGCCCCTCGATTCGGATCGTGCGCAATCACCCGGCGTACATCCAGCGTCTGAAGCGAGCCGGCCACCAGGTGCACGTGTGGACCGTGAACGAGCCCGAGGACGTGGATCTCTGCGTTGACCTGGGCATCGACGCCATCATCACCAACCGCCCGCGCGCGGTACTGGACCAACTGGGTCGTTGACCCATGAAACGAACCTTGACCTCCGGGCCTTCCTGCACCATTCTCCGATCTCGGCCACACCGTCGAAATCCAGCCATACGTTGACCGGTCTCCTACAGGGAGTGCTCCGGCGCGTCCGCTCGGTGTTCGATCGTTGCGAATGCGTCTCCGGACCTGGACTGGCCGGTTTCCGGTACAGGCCAATGGGGCATCCACACCGTGGCGTGGGGCGAAGGAGGTCTCGGGGGTGGCGTTGGTGGTGGCACAGGAGGTGCCCACGTCGTCGAGCATGGCCGTACCCCATGGCCCTGCGGGCGTGGGCAAGGCGCGACACCGGATGCGCGACCAGTTGCGCAGGGGCGGTGTGGCGGAATCGGTCATCGACGATGCCGTTCTGATCCTTTCCGAACTTCTGAGCAACGCGTGCAAACACGGGCGGCCGCTGGGCGACTCCCTGGCCGGGGACGGTGACGTCCGGGCCGCGTGGCGCGTGGACCAGGGCGGCAGGCTCCTGGTCGAGGTGACGGACGGCGGCGGACCGACGCGTCCGGCCCCGGCGACACCGTCGGTGACCGCCCACGGCGGCCGCGGGCTCAACATCATCACGGCGCTGGCCGAGGACTGGGGCGTACGGGACGACACCCAGGGCGAGGTCACCGTCTGGGTGGTGGTCCACGACGACGTGCGCGATCCGGCCCCGGCGCACCGCCGCGACGACTTCGCTACGCGTGTCACAGCCCCGCCGGTGTCGGCCATACCCGAACTGGATTTCGCGGACGCGTTCGACGACCTGGACTGAGCAGGGCGGCCGGCTTCGGCGAAACGCCGGCCGCACGGGGGTGACGCACGCCGTCGGCGACGGGTGACGCATGTCGGCGGCCCGATCGGCCGGCGCCGGAGACAGCCGCTCACGGGCAACGGCAAGCCGCCGCTCTTCCGGAGCGCGCTCCGACCGAGCGCCGGCCGAGCGCGGGCGACGGAGGCCGGCCTGCCGTGAGCCGCCCCCTCATGGACCGGCGCCCTCACCCCGAGGCCCGCGCAGGTTGTCCACAACGCCCCGCGCACCCACAGGGTCCCGTCACCCCGCGCACAAGCGGCTAGGCTCCCGCCGTATCAGACGAGCCGTATCCGGGAGACACCCATCATGGCCAAGAAGCGACCCCAGACGAAGGCCACGCGCCCGCAGCTCACGGACGGAGAGATCCCGGTTGTCGGCGCCCGTGAGCCCTGCCCCTGCGGCAGCGGACGCCGTTACAAGGCGTGCCACGGCCGGGCCGCCGCACAGGCCGCGACCGAGCTGGTGCACCGCCCGTTCGAGGGCCTGCCGGGCGAGTGCGACTGGGTCGCCCTGCGCGAGCTGGTCCCGGCGGCGACCGCCGAACTGACCCTCAAGGACGGCCTCCCCGAGGGCGTCCCCTCGGTCACCCTCGCCACGGTGCTGCCGATGGCCTGGCCCGCCCTGCGCCGCGACGACGGCTCGGTCCTGATCGGCCTGCAGAACGACACCGCGTCCGGCGACATCAGCCGCGACCTCGCCGACACCCTGACGCGCGCCCTGGAGGCGCAGCCCGGCACGCCGGTCAAGGGCCGCCGCGCCCCCGCCGACGGGCCCCGCCTGCAGGACCTGCTCGACCCCAAGGCGCCGTTCGAGCCCGTCGTGCACCCCGGTTTCGAGTTCTGGGTGCCGGACCCGGAGAACGCCACGCCGGACGTGAGCGCCTCGCTGGAGCGGGCCAACGCCGCCGCGATCCCGACAGTCAAGCTTCAGGGCGTCGACGCGGCGTACTGGTGCGAGACGCCGGAGAAGAACCACCTGCGCTGGGTCATGCCGCACCCGGAGGAGCAGCTTCTGGACGCCCTGGCGCGGCTGCACGCGGCGGGCCGGTCCGGCCTCGGCGAGGGCACGCGGCTCGTCGGCTCCTTCCGCGGTCACGGCCTGACCGTGCCGGTGTGGGACCTGCCCAGCGGTGTCACCGCCGACGACATCGAGAAGCCGGCGGCCGAGTTCGCCGAGCGTCTCGCCGCCGCGCTGGCCACGGACGCGCCGCTCACCGCGGACGAGCGCCGCGCGCGCGGCGGCCTGACCAACCGGCAGGTCACGCTCAGCTGACGCAATCCCTTTCGGCACCGTTCGGCTGACCGGTCGGTCAGCCGAACCGGCTCCCCCGGAACGAGTGACTCCAGTCACAACTCCCTTGACTGGCAGGCGAGTCGGTGTCCGAAAGGCCGAGGAAAACAGGAGATCGAATTTGCGAACCGCCGATCTCTTGTTACCGTTTCAGTATCCCGGTTGCTGGTGCATCCCCCGTCGCCAGCAACCGGGCCTTTTCATTCGGCGTCGCTCACGCAACGATGCGAGGGCTCAACTGCCCGTAGCCGCACCGGAGTTGCTTCCCGAGCGCAGCAGGGACGGCCCCAGCCCGCCACGCGCCCCGAACTCCGTGATCGCCGAATAGGCCGCGGGCTCGCCGTGCGTCCGCTCCCGCGGCGTCTCACAGCTGGCCGGCTCGTCCTCGGCGCCCACCGCGCACCGCATCTGCACGGTCCGGCCGTCCGGCCCCATCATGCTCAGTACGGCGTCCATGGCGTCGCCGGTCGCGTTGCGGTAGTACGTACGCGCCCAGGTCTCCTCGCCCTGCGTCAGCACGCAGGTCTGCGCCTCGATGCCGTCGGGCGAGGTGACTTCGGGGCCGCAGCGGGTGGCGGTGGCGAGCCCCAGGCCGAGGAGGTGGGCCGAGCGGGAGCGGTCGGGCGCGGTGGCGTCCTCGCCGGGAGCCCC